>NZ_JBHZAH010000105.1:0-17661 GCF_042754225.1 Rhodococcus sp. NPDC059234 | reverse complement strand
GACGTCGGGTGGGGCCGGTCCCGCGTTCGGGGCACCCCTGACGCGAATCTTCAAGACCGAGCGCACCGCCGCGGACCATCATCGAGTGATGAACACCACAGAGACCGCCGAACGCTACCGCCGCCTGGCCGAAACCCTGACCCGCACCGTCGAGGCGGTGCCCGCGGACCGCTGGGAGAATCCCTCGCCGTGCGACGGATGGACCGCCCGCGACGTGATCCGCCACGTTGTCGAGACCCAGTCCATGCCACTCACCCCCGCCGGATTGAGCCTGCCGGCGGTGCCGGACGTCGACGTCGACCCGGTCGGCGCCTGGACGCAGACCCGTGACGCGGTGCTCGAGATCCTCGACGACCCCGCCCTGGCGAGCCGCGAGTACGACGGCCAGCTCGGACGCACCTCGGTCGCGGCCACGTTCGGCACCTTCTTCACCTTCGACCTCGTGGTGCACCGATGGGACCTCGCCCGCGCCACCGGGCTCGACGAGACCATCACGGCGGAGGATCTCGCCTTGGCGGCCGGGTTCGCCGAGCGGGTCGGTGAGCAGCTGCGCACGCCGGGCGTGTGCGGTCCGGCCGTCGAGGTCGCGGCCGATGCCGACGCGCAGACCCGACTGCTCGGGCTGCTGGGACGCCGGGCCTGAGCCGACCCGGAATACGTTGCCGAGCAGCGATTTTCCGTTGAGTGAGACTTCGTTCACACGGTGGACACCGCACTGTCACTCTCTGCATCTACGGTTTTGCGCGCACCGATTCTTACCCGTGCGTCAGGTAACGACGTTCCGCTACTGTCCGCGGTGCACGAGCGACACACCACCGATTTCTGGAGGATCCACCCATGGCTGACACCAAGCCCACCGTCCCCACGTTCAACACCGGCAGCACCGGCGCCGACGTCGCCGGCGAGGGCCTGGGCGGCCTCGCGGCCGTCTTCGGCCAGCTGGTGGGCGCCTTCAGCAGCTGAGTCCGCCGGACTCCCCTCGGACGGCCCCCGACCCTGACAGTCGGGGGCCGTTGCTGTGTCCGGCCTTCCCGACTCGGATCGCCCTAGGGCTCGAGCGCGGCAACCTCGGCCGCGAGCGCGCGGTCCACGACCGTGCGCACCACCAGCGGCAGTCCCATCGCGATCTTGCGGCCGGCGACGAATCCGAGCAGGCCGGCCAGCGGCCCGCTGAAACGGACGCCGTGGGTGACCCGGATGCCCTCCGCGAGCTGCTCGATCGCGTGCGGAAACGACAGCGTGGCGCCCGGGAGCGCGATCTCGAAGTTCATCGCCCGCCCGGGCGTCAACTCCGTGAAGGTGATGCGCTGCGCCGGCCCACCCGTCTTCACCTTGCCGGTCGCGCCCACTCGCACCGGCCCGTTCACTCGCACCCAGTCGAGATCGGCGTCGTCCTCGGCCCACGTGCCGATGTCCGTCCACCGACGGTAGACCGACTGCGGCGATGCCGCCGTGACCACGCTGTAGCTGCGGTACCACTCCATTCGACTCTCCCTCCCGTGCTGCGACGCCGTCACGCGACCACGGCGCGCAACGCCGCCAGACACTCGTGCGAGGCCCGCTCCCCGGCACGAACCGCGCCGTCCATGTATCCCGCCCACTCCGTCGAGGTCTCGGTGCCTGCCCAGTGGATCGGTCCGACCGGTTCGGCCAGCGTGCGCCCGTAACGGGTGAGCACTCCCGGTGGCACGACGGCCGTGGGGCCACCGCCGATCCACGACTCGGCGGCCCAGCGCTGATCCACGAATGCCGTTGCCTGCAGGGCGTCGTCGCCGAACATCGACGCGAGCGACGACAGCGCGCGCAGGCGCCGCTCGTGCTCGGGCAGTCGATCGAACTCACGCGCGTAGTCACCGCCGATGAATCCGAGCAGGATGCCCGGACCGTCCGGGGCCGGGCTGGTGTCGAACGTCGCGAAGATCGGACCTGCATCGGACAGGACCTGCCCGTTGAGCCCGCGGTCGCGCCAGAACGGGCGCTCGTAGGCGGCGTAGATCTTCGTCAGCACCCCCTGCGGCCACCGCTGGCCCAGGCTCCGATGTTCTTCCGGCAGCGCCGGTTCGAAGGCGATCGACCCGCGCACCGCGGGGGGCACCGCGACGACCACCGCGCGGCAGTCGAGCGATTCGGTGTCGGTGTGCACCACTGCGCCGCCGTCGCGCCACTCGATCCTGCGCACCGGAGAGCCGACCGTGACCCGTTCGCCCAGCTCCTCCGCCATCCGCACGGCGATGGAGTGCGCACCGCCGGGGAAGTGCTCCTGCTGCGCGCCGCCCTCGGTGTCGAGCATCCGGTCGAGGCCGCCGCAGCCGCGAATGTAGTCCAGCGCGTACAGCATCGAGATCTCGTCGGGCTCGCATCCCCAGGTGGTCTTCGCGACGATCGCGAAGAGCGCGTGAGTCGAGGCCAACGCGCGCCGGGACCGCAACCAACTGGTCAGCGTGTGCGAATCGAGTTCCGCCGCGTTCTTCGTCTCCCACGGTGCACCGGCCCGCATGCCCGCGACGATGCGCCCCACGATCAGCTGCAGCCGGCCGATGTCGGCCAGTTCGAGAGCACCGAGCGTCGGAACGGTCCCGTCGTACCGGCGCAACGTGCCGCGCCACGAGATGGCGCTCTGCCCGGTCGTGTGGGTCCGGTGGTAGTCGCAGCCGGTCTCGTGTGCCAGAGCGAGGATGCGGTCCTGGCCCGGTCCGACGAACGTGCCACCGAGGTCGACGTTGACTCCGGCGAGTAGGTGGTTGCGGGTGCGGCCGCCGACCTGTGCGCCTGCCTCGAGCACCCGGACCGCATGTCCGCGGGCCGTCAGACTCCGGGCGGCAGCGAGCCCGGACAGCCCCGCGCCGACCACGACGACGTCGACGGCCGGGGCACTGGACCGACTCATCGGAGCGCCGCGGCGTACGTGTCGACGAACGCGCGCAGGGCGCCCAGGTCGAAGTCGCCGTGATCGCTCCCGAGCCCGGTCGCGACCTGTGCTGCTGCGGCGCAACCGAATTCGGCCGCCTGGGTGGCCGTCATGCCGAGCCCGAGGCCGCGCACGAAACCCGCGGAGAACGCGTCCCCGCACCCGGTCGTGTCGACGACCTCGACGGGAAAGGCGGGAACGGCGGTGTGCGAGTGGGCATCCACCACGACCGCCCCGTCCGCGCCCGCGGTGGCGGCCACGCAGCCGACGCCGCGCTCGAGCAGTGCCCGGCAGCCGTCGAGCAGGGTGTCGGCGCCCGTGAACCCCAGCACCTGCTCGTCGTTGGGCAGCAGATAGTCCAGGTGCGGCAGGGCCGGTGCGATCCACTCGAGCAGTCCCGGGTTGCCCTCGGCCAGGATGTCGGCGGAGGTGGTCACCCCGTTGGCCCTGGCGTGCGCGAGTACCGTCGCCGCGGCCTCACCGCCGAGGAACTCCGGTGCGCCGAAGTGCAGGTGTGTCGCCTCGGCCACGAGGTCCATCGGGACGTCCGCCAGCGTGTACCCCGCGGTGGCGCCGACGACGTGGAACGCGGGACGGTCGCCGTTCGGCCGGATGGGCAGCACCGTCGCGGACGTCTGCAGGTCGGGCTTGCGCACCAGGTGCTCGCACGAGATGCCGTAGTCCTCGAGCATCATGGTCAGCATCCGGCCCGCGTTGTCGGCTCCGATCGCGCCGACGGAGTGGACCTCGGCGCCCAGCTTGGCCAGGGTGATCGCGGTTCCGCCCGCGGCGCCCGCGGCAGTGATCTTGATCTGCTCGACGAGCTGGGACCCCTGCCCTTCCGGGATCTCGGCGACGGGCCGGGCCAGGACATCGAGGATGTGCACTCCCAGCGCAACAACTTTCACGATCTTGCTCCAGTGTGGTCGTAGGGTTTCAGGACGGTCGGGTGCTGCCGTACTTCGATTCGACGGCCGCCCGGATCACGGCGGCCTGCGCCTCGCCGTCGAGGGCGCGCACCTCGCCCATGGACCGGGCACGCCAGTACACCGTCGCCGCCCACTCGAGCAGGCGCGTCGCGTCCATCGCGGCGGCGAGGTCGGCGCCGTAGGTGACGGTGCCGTGGTTGGCCATCAGCGCCGCGGTCTTGCCCACCAGCGCCTCGGCCACGTGGTCGGCCAGTTCCGCGCTGCCGAAGGGCGCGAACGGTGCGACCTTGACGGCGCCGCCGAAGGTCAGCATCTGGTAGTGCACGCAGGGCAGTTCGTCGGTGACGCAGGTGACCGCGACGCAGGTCGGCGCGTGCGTGTGCACGACCGCGCCCGCTCCGTACCGGCGATAGATCCCGAGGTGCAGGTCGAGTTCCGAGGTGGGAACGAGCTCGCCGGCGACGATCCGACCGTCGAGGTCGACGAGGGTGACCTGTTCCGGGACCAGCGTCTCGAATCGTGCCCCGGTCGCGGTGACCGCGATTCCCTCGTCGAGCCGGATGCTGATGTTGCCCGCCGAGCCGAGGACCAGACCGTCGCTCGACAGCTCGCGCGCGGCGGCGGCGACGGCCGTCCGCGCCTGCTCGAACGTACAGTTGGACATCCGTCCAAGATAGTGGACGCGGACGCGTCCCGTGCGCGCTTTCACGACCGGATTCCCGAGCCTCGATAGGGTGGCGCCATGAGTTTGTGGGTACCGGGTGCCGGTCGATTCGCACCCAGCCCGTCCGGCGATCTGCACCTGGGCAACCTGCGCACCGCGCTGCTCGCCTGGCTGTTCGCCCGCTCCACCGGCCGCCGCTTCCTGATCCGCGTCGAGGATCTCGACCGCGTCCGCCCCGGCGCCGAGGCGCGGCAACTCGACGACCTGGCCGCCCTCGGACTCGACTGGGACGGCGAGATCGTCCGCCAGTCCGAGCGACTGCCGCTGTACGCCGCGGCCCTCGACACGCTCACCGACGCGGGCCTGACGTACGAGTGCTTCTGCACGAGAAGGGAAATACAGCAGGCCGCGACCGCGCCGCACGGTCCCGACGGGCACTACCCGGGCACCTGTCGCGACCTCAGCGAGGCGCAGCGTCAGGCCAAGCGGGACGCCGGACGACCGCCCGCGGTTCGGCTACGCGCCGCGGCGAACGAGTTCACCGTCGACGACGAACTGCACGGCAGGTACAGCGGCGCGATCGACGACGTGGTGCTCCGGCGCGGCGACGGCGTCCCCGCCTACAACCTCGCGGTGGTCGTCGACGATGCCGACCAGGGTGTCGACCAGGTGGTCCGCGGCGACGACCTGCTCAGTTCCGCGCCCCGGCAGGCCTACCTCGCACGCCTGCTCGGGCTGCCGGCGCCGCGGTACGCGCACGTCCCGCTCGCGCTCAACCACGAGAAGAAGCGACTGGCGAAGCGGGACGGCGCCGTCACCCTCGCCGACCAGCGGGCGGCCGGCCACGATCCGGACGAGGTGCGGGCAGTGCTCGCCCGGTCGCTCGGAATGGCCGCAGACGACGAGACCCCGACGCTGCCGGATCTGCTCTCCCGGTTCGACCCGGCCGCACTTCCTCGCGATCCGTGGATCTTTCCCGCTCCGTGACGGGTGTGGGCAACCCGACGCCGAGTTAGCCGCGTGTTGTCTGGCAAACGCCGGCGACCACCCCTAGCCTTCGCGGGGCTGACCTGATCGACAAATGGTGTCTCGGCCGGGCCGCATTCGCCCACGGATATTCACGCGAAGTTAATAGTCGTGGCCGAATCGGTACGAATCGCCTGATCGTGAAGGTGTGCAACAACTCGAGGACACGTATTGTCGTCGCAGCACTGCCAAAATGGCGACCATTTCGACCATGACGGAAGTACGAGGGAAACCAAGTGAGTGAGAACCCGCCCCCCGGAGGTTCCGGACCCGGGCAAACCCCGGACCCGAATTACCCGCAGAATCCCCAGCAGCCGCCACATCCCCCGCAGCCGCCCCATCCCCCGCAGCCGCCGAATCCGGCACAGGGATATCCGCCCCCGCCTGCGGGCGGCCAGCCCGGCTACCCGCCGCCCCCGCCGCCCGGCTACGGCCAGCCGCCCCAGCAGGGCGGGTTTCCTAACCAGCCCGGCGGCTATCCCCCGCCGCCCGGCTACGGGCAGCCGCAGCCCGGTGGCTACCCGCCGCCGCCCCCGCCGCCCGGCGGGTACGACGCGCCGAACTACCCCGGACCCGGCTACGGCGGTCCCGCCGGCCCGCAGCAACTGAGCGTCGGGAACGCCATCAGCTATGCGTGGAGCAAGTTCAGCGCCAACGCGGGCGTCTGGGTCGGCATCGTGGTGATCGCAGCGGTCATCCAGGCCGTGATCAGCCTCATCTTCGGCGGCTTCTCGTCCGGTAACGACTTCTCGGACATCTACTCGCCGGTCCGGATCATCGGTTCGCTCGTCGCCGCGGTGGTGGGCTATCTCATCAACGCCGCACTGGTCCGCGGCGCGCTGAACGAGCTCGACGGCAATCGCCCGGACTTCGGATCGTTCTTCCAGTTCACGAACGTCGGCGCGATCATCATTGCCAGCCTGATCGTCGCGGTCCTCAGCTGGATCGGCTTCCTGTTGCTGATCATCCCGGGCATCATCGTGGTGTTCCTGACCTGGTGGACGCTCCAGTTCGTCCTCGACCAGGAGCAGGACGCGGTGACCGCGATCAAGTCCAGCTTCCACGCCATCTCGGCGAATGTGGGCACCCTGGTGCTGCTGGCCCTGGCCCTGGTCGGCATCAACATTCTCGGTGCGATCCCCTGCGGACTGGGCCTGCTCATCACCGTCCCGATGACGGTCATCGCCTCGACGTACGCGTACCGCGTCGTCGTCGGCGGCCGGGTCACGGCCTGATCGGACAATCCTCGCGAAAGCGCCGGGCGCGAACCCCTCCCACCAGGGTCGGGTTCGCGCCCGGCGTCGTATCGGTGCTTGGATGGCCCCGTGACAGTGACAGAACCGGTCGAGAAGAACTCCGAGACCACGGTCTTCGCCCACGCGGGACGCGGCTACTACCCGACCTTCGTGGCGCTCTTCACCGCGACGCTGTTGATCTCCAATATCTGCGCCACCAAGGGGGTGGCATTCTTCGCGGACTCCGACCTGAGCGTCGGTCCGTTCCAGGTCCTGCCGATCATCACCGACGGCGGGTTCTTCCTGTTCCCGCTCGCCTACGTGCTCGGCGACGTGCTCAGCGAGGTGTACGGGTTCAAGTCCACCCGGCGCGCGATCTACCTGGGCTTCGGCGCCATGATCCTGGCGTCGGGCTGCTTCTGGGTACTCATCGCGCTGCCCTCGGCCGACTTCTACGAGCACCAGGACGCGCTGTCCGCTGTGGTCGGGGTGTACCCGCGACTGCTGCTCGCCGGCCTGGCCGGCTACCTCGTCGGTCAGATGCTGAACTCGCTGGTGATGGTGTCGATCAAGGAACGCACCAAGGAGAAGCACCTGTGGGCCCGGCTGATCGGGTCCACGATCGTCGGCGAGTTCGCGGACACCCTGATCTTCTGCTCCATCGCGGCGGGCGCCATCGGAATCAGCACCTGGGACGACTTCGTCAACTACGTGATCGTCGGCTTCGTCTGGAAGACGCTGGTCGAGGTGCTGGTCATGCCGATCACCTATCGTGTCATCGCCTACGTGAAGAAGCGCGAGCCGACGTACGTTCTGGCCTCGTAGCAACCCGCCCCGACTGCTGCTGCCATCGCGCAGAATCGACAACGCCAGCCGAGACCAGCTGGTACGTTCCCGGCGACAACCAAACCCGACCGGGAGGGCACGTCAATGAATCAGGGCGATCCGCCGATTCTCTCCGAACCCGTCTTCACTCTCTCGTCCGTCGACAACCTGAAGGCTATGCAAGTGCTTCTCGGCATGATGGGAATTCTCCGCTGAACGGATCGACGGCGGCTGGTCCGGCGATCGCCCGCTACGCCTTGCCGGGCCCGTAGAACCGGCCCAGGGTCTCCGACTTCAGCTCGTCGAAGTATCCGCCGTCGATACTGTCCCTGATCCGGTCCACCAGCCGGATGGTGAATCGCTCGTTGTGAATCGTCGCGAGCGTGGACGCGAGCATTTCCTTCGCCTTGAACAGGTGGTGGAGATACGCGCGCGTGTAATTGCGGCAGGTGTAGCAGTCGCAGTTCTCGTCGATCGGGTTGAAATCGCGGCGGAAACGCGCGGTATTGACGTTGAATCGCCCACCCTCGGTGTACATCGCGGCATTCCTGGCCACTCTCGACGGGTTGACGCAGTCGAAGGTGTCGGCACCGTTCTCGATGGCGACGAACAGATCGTCCGGTTCGCTGATGCCCAGCAGGTGGCGGGGCTTGTGCTCGGGCAACTCCTCGTTGCACCAGCGGACGATGGTGCCGAGGTTCTGCTTCTCGAGCGCGCCGCCGATGCCGTAGCCGTCGAACCCGCGGCCGGACTCCCCCTCGATGGACTCGAGCCCACGGCAGGCCTGCCTGCGCAGGTCCTCGTACTGCGCGCCCTGCACCACCCCGAACAGTGCCTGGTACGGCTTGTCCGCACGCTCGGCGGTGAGCTTTTCGTGTTCGGCGATGCAGCGGATCGCCCAGGCCTGGGTGCGCTCGACGGATTCTTCCTGGTAGCCGCGGGTGTTGAAGAGGGTGGTCAGCTCGTCGAAGGCGAAGATGATGTCCGCACCGAGCTGGTGCTGGATGCCCATCGAGACCTCCGGCGTGAACCGGTGCCGGGAGCCGTCACGATGCGACTTGAAGGTCACGCCGTCGTCGTCGACGTGCGCGAGACGTTCCTTGCCGGCCGCGATGACGTCGTCCGACTGCACGCCGACCGAGTTCATCGACAGCACCTTCTTGAACCCGACGCCCAGCGACATCACCTGGAACCCGCCGCTGTCGGTGAAGGTCGGCCCCGGCCAGTTCATGAACCGCCCCAGCCCGCCCGCCTCGTCGACGACGTCGGGACCCGGCTGCAGGTACAGGTGGTAGGCGTTCGCCAGAACCGCCTGCGTGCCAAGGTCTTTCATCGTCTCCGGCAGCACCGCCTTGACGGTGGCGTTGGTGCCGACCGCGATGAACGCGGGGGTGGCGATGTCGCCGTGCGGGGTGTGGATGGTGCCGGTACGCCCCAGCCGACCGGGCAGCCGGGTGCCGACAGTGAAGAACGGGTCGGACGGGGTGGGCACCGGTACTGCGTCGTCGGTCGTTGCTGGCACGTCACTCATCCAATCAGCTCGTTCACGCCTCGACTGCGACCGGCCCGACGAACTGGCTGTTGTAGAGCTCGAAGTAGGCCCCGCGATGCGCGAGCAGCTCCTCGTGGGTGCCCTGCTCGACGATGTGCCCGTCCTCCATCACCACGATCAGGTGGGCGTCGCGAATGGTCGAGAGCCGGTGCGCGATCACGAAGGCGGTGCGGTCGCTGCGCAGGGCCGCGGTGGCGTGCTGGACCAACAGCTCGGTGCGGGTGTCGACGGAACTCGTCGCCTCGTCGAGGATCAGGATCGACGGCTGTGACAGGAACGCCCGGGCGATGGTGATCAGCTGCTTCTCGCCCGCACTGACGTTGTTGCCCTCCTCGTCGATGACGGTGTCGTAGCCGTCGGGCAGCGAGTGCACGAATCGGTCGACGTAGCTCATCCGTGCCGCAGCGACGATCTGCTCCTCGGTGGCGTCCGCCATCCCGTAGGCGATGTTCTCGCGGATGGTCCCGCCGAACAGCCAGGTGTCCTGCAGCACCATGCCGATCCGGGACCGCAGGTCGTCGCGGGTCATCTGCGCGATATCGGTGCCGTCCAACAGGATCCGGCCGGAGTTCACCTCGTAGAACCGCATGATCAGGTTCACCAGCGTGGTCTTGCCCGCGCCGGTGGGCCCGACGATCGCGACCATCTGACCGGGGTGCGCGGTCAACGACAGGTTCTCGATCAGCGGCTGATCCTCCGCGTAGCGGAACGACACCCGGTCGAAGTCGACGCGGCCGCGTCGGGTCGCGGGCGTCGCCGCCGGCACCCGGTCCGGGCTCTGCTCGTCCTCGTCGAGCAGCTCGAAGACCCGCTCGGCGGACGCGACGCCGGACTGCATGAGGTTCGCCATCGAGCTGACCTGCGTGAGCGGCTGGGTGAACTGGCGCGAGTACTGGATGAAGGCCTGCACGTCACCGAGGGACATCGTGCCGGAGGCCACCCGCATGCCGCCGAGGACCGCGATGGCGACGTAGTTCAGGTTGCCGAGGAACATGACCGCCGGCATGACCATCCCGGAGATGAACTGCGCCTTGAACGCCGACTGGTAGAGGTGTTCGTTCTTCTGGTCGAACTCGGCCTCGACCTCGCCCTGGCGCCCGAACACCTTGACCAGCTCGTGCCCGGTGAACGCCTCCTCGATCTGGGCGTTGAGCGCACCTGTCGTCTGCCATTGCGCGACGAAGTGCTTCTGCGACCGCTTCGCGATCACCGCGGTGACCGCGATCGTCGCGGGCACGGTCAGGATCGCGATCAGCGAGAGCAGCGGCGAGATCCAGAACATCATCGCCAGGATGCCGATCACCGTGAGCAGCGAGGTGAGCAGCTGACTGATGGTCTGCTGCACGGTCTGCGCGACGTTGTCGATGTCGTTGGTGACCCGGCTGAGCAGGTCACCGCGCTGGTTGGTGTCGAAGTACCGCAGCGGAAGCCGGTGGATCTTCTCCTCGACGTCGGTGCGCAGCCGCCGGATGGTGCCCTGGACGATGTTGTTGAGCAGGTAGGCCTGCAACCAGCCGAACAGCGACGACAACAGGTAGAGGCCGAGCACCAGGGCGAGGACGCGGGTCATCGCACCGAAGTCGATGCCGGCGCCGGGCACCACGTCCATCCCGGACACCATGTCGGCGAGCGTGCCCTGGCCCTGTTCGCGCAGACCGGCGACCGCCTGGTCCTTGGTCAGGCCGGCGGGCAGCTGCTTGCCGACGATGCCGTCGAAGATGATGTTGGTGGCGTGGCCGAGGATCTTCGGGCCGACGACGCTGAGCACCACGGAGGCCGCGGCGAGCACGACGACCACCACGAGCTCGATCTTGTGCGGAGCCAGCCTGGCGAGCAGGCGCCTCGCGGACGGCCCGAAGTTCATCGCCTTCTTCGCCGGGCCGGCGGCCGGTGCCATCGGACCCCGCATCGCACTCATGACGCCTCCTGCGCGGAGAACTGGGAAGCGACGATCTCCGCGTAGGTCTCGCAGCGTTCGAGTAGCTGGTCGTGGGTGCCGGCGCCGACGATCCGGCCGTCGTCGAGAACGAGGATCTGGTCGGCGTCGATGATGGTGGAGACGCGCTGCGCGACGATGATGACGCAGGCGTCTCGGGTGACGGGCCGCAGTGCGGCCCGCAGCCGGGCGTCGGTACCGAGGTCCAGCGCCGAGAAGGAGTCGTCGAACAGGTAGATCTCCGGCTCCCGGACCAGGGCCCGGGCGATCGCCAGCCGCTGCCGCTGACCGCCCGAGACGGTGGTGCCGCCCTGCGCGACCGGGGTGGCGAGGCCCTCGGGCATCGCGCGCACGAAGTCGGCGGCCTGCGCGATCTCGAGACATCGCCACAGTTGCGCGTCGGTGGCGTCGGGTTTGCCGTAGCGCAGGTTGCTCGCGATCGTCCCGGAGAACAGGAACGGTTTCTGCGGGACGAGTCCGATCGACGCGCGCAGCCGGTCGGGGTCGACGGCGCGGACATCTGCCGCGCCGACCCGGACCTGGCCGTCGGTGACGTCGATCAGTCGGGGAATCAGGTTCAGCAGGGTCGACTTGCCCGAGCCGGTGCCGCCGATGATCGCGGTCGTCATGCCCGGCTCGGCGAGGAAGCTGACGTCGCGCAGGACGGGCTCGTCGGCGCCGGGAAAGGCGAACGTCGCCTCGCGCATCTCCACGATGCCGCGTTCGCGCCAGCCGGCCAGCAGCCAGGTGGGGGTCTGCACCGTCGGCACGGTGTCGAGGACCTCGGTGATCCGCTCGGCGCAGACCGAGGCGCGTGGCAACAGCACCGTCATGACGGTCACCATCATCACGGACATCAGGATCTGCATGATGTAGGACAGCACCGCGGTGAGCGCGCCGATCTGCATCTGCCCGTTGTCGATCAGGTGCGCACCGAGCCACAGCACCGAGACGCTGGTGAGGTTCGCGATGAGCATCACCGCGGGGCCCATGAACGCCATCAGCCTGCCGACCCGCAGCGAGGTGTCCACCAGCTGGTCGTTGGCGCCGCCGAACCGCTCGGCCTCCGCGCGCTCCTGGACGAACGCGCGCACCACGCGGATGCCGGTGATCTGCTCACGCAGCACCCGGTTGATGGCGTCGATGCGGACCTGCATGGACCGGAACAGCGGGACCATCTTCCGGATCACCAGGAACATCGTCAGCGCCAGGACCGGTACCGCGACGGCGAGCACCCAGGCCAGGCCCTTCGACTGCTGGATCGACATGATGATGCCGCCGACGCACATGATCGGCGCCGAGACCAGGATGGTGCAGCTGATCACGACGACCATCTGGATCTGCTGGACGTCGTTGGTGTTGCGGGTGATCAGGGACGGCGCACCGAAGAAACCGACCTCGCGGGCCGAGAAGTCACCGACCTTGTGCATCACCGCGGCCCGTAGGTCTCGGCCGAGGCCCATCGCCGCCCTGGCCCCGAAGAAGACTGCCCCGATGCTGCACGCGATCTGCACGATGGTGACCAGGAGCATGATGCCGCCGGTCGAGAGCACGACGCCGGTGTCGCCCTTCGTCACTCCCTTGTCGATGATCTCCGCGTTGAGGCTGGGCAGGTAGAGCGAGGCGATGGTGGAGATGAACTGGAGCACGATCACACCCGCCAGATCGGCCCGGTACGGCCGCAGGTATGTGCGCAACAGTGAGTACAACATAGTGACCGAGGCTACCAACCAGGTGATTTACCTGCCGTCGGCGCGCAGGGACACGGTCAGCGGCGCCGCCAGGCCTGCGGATCGGCGGTCAGCTCGCCGACGAACTCGGGCAGCTTCCCCGCGGCGATGTCGGCGACCGAAACCGATTCGAGGACGGCGCGCAGATTGACCCGGACGGCAATCCACACGTCCAGCAGCGGCGCGGCCGCCCCGGCATAGCGGACCTCCTCCGGCCGCTGACCGCGGACCGACGCGAGGGGCCCCTCGACCGCGCGAATCACATCGGCGACCGCGATCTCGGCCGCCGGGCGGGCCAGCCAGTAGCCGCCGTCGGGCCCACGGCGGCTCCGGACCATGCCCGCGCGACGCAGGTCACCGAGGACCGCCTCGAGAAACTTGTGCGGGATGGTCTGCGCGGCGGCGAGGTACTCGGCCTTGACGGGGGCCGCGCCCTCGGCAGCGGCCAACTCGACGAGCGTCCGCACGGCGTAGTCGACCTTCGCGCTGATGTGCACGCCGCGCCTCCCCTCGCTGCCGAAACCGTCCGGCGCTAATTCCTATCACCAGGGTATGAAATCGACAAGGAATACGTTGACAGGTCCGTCGCCCGCTGCGAACCTGGACTCATGTCCAGCAACGCTGCGCTCACGGTGCGACGCCACGTCGGCCTGCTGCGCGTTGCGGCCGCTCTGTGTCGATAGCGGCCCCGCCGCCCCTCCCAGCCCCGCCGCGCCGAATTCCCCTCGGTGCGATGCCATTTGCGGTCACCTCACCGCGCCGACATCTCGGAGACTCCCATGAGCGTCGATCTGCACTGGTTCCTACCCACCGCAGGGGACGGCCGCGGCATCGTGGACAACTCGAACTCCTCGACCGCCGATCCCCGCACCGCCGGCGATCGCGCACCCACCCTCGAATACCTGACCCAGGTCGCCCGGGCCGCCGAGCACGCCGGCTTCACCGGCGTGCTCACCCCGACCGGCACGCACTGCGAGGACGCCTGGCTCACCACCGCCGCGCTGATCCCGCTCACCGAGCGGCTGAAGTTCCTGGTCGCGTTCCGGCCCGGCGTCATCTCCCCCACCCTCGCCGCACAGATGGCCGCCAGCTACCAACGACTCTCGGGCGGTCGGCTGCTTCTCAACGTGGTGACCGGCGGCGACTCGACGGAGCAGCAGAGCTACGGCGACTGGTTGACCAAGGACCAGCGCTACGCCCGCACGGACGAGTTCCTGCAGGCGCTGCGCGGGACGTGGGGCGAGACGCCGTTCGACTTCGACGGCGAGCACTACAAGCTCGTCGGGGCGACCACCTCCGCGCCGCCGAACCCGGTGCCGCCCATCTACTTCGGCGGCTCCTCGGCGGCCGCACTGCCGGTCGCCGGCCGGAACGCCGACGTCTACCTCACCTGGGGCGAGCCGCCCGCCCAGGTCGCCGCGAAGGTCGCCGCCGTGCGCGAGCACGCCGAACGAGCCGGGCGGACAGTCAGATTCGGCATCCGGCTGCACGTGATCACCCGCGACACCGGGAAGGAGGCCTGGGCGGTCGCCGACAAGATGCTGGCCGGCCTGGACCCCACCGCGATCGCGGACGCCAGCGCCCGGTTCGCGCGGTCCGAGTCGGAGGGGCAGCGGCGGATGGCGGCCCTGCACGGTGGCAGCACCGCGTCTCTGGAGATCGCCCCGAACCTGTGGGCAGGTGTGGGGCTGGTCCGCGGCGGGGCGGGCACCGCCCTGGTCGGCAGCCACGAGGAGGTCGCCGACCGGATCGAGGAGTACCACGCGCTCGGCCTGGACGAGTTCGTGCTGTCCGGGTATCCGCATCTGGAGGAGGCGTACTGGTTCGGCGAGGGGGTGCGGCCGATCCTGGCGCGTCGCGGACTGCTCGCGGGCGAGCAGAAACTGCTCAGCGTGTAGAGCCGGGACCGATCGGCGCCCAGTGTTCGGTGCCGATCGTCCCGGGCCTCAACACGTTCATCGCGGCGTCCAGCAGGACCGCCTCGATTTCGCCGTCGGACGCGTCGGGCACCTGGGTGTCCGCCGTCAGCGCGGTGCCGAGGACCTGAACCGCCGCGATGGCGCGAATGGTGTCCTCGGCGGTGGCGCTCGGACCGGCCAACCACGCGTGGAGGCGATTGCTCAGGTCCATCAGCTCCGGCAGCATCGACTCGAGCGCGGCCGACATCGCGGCGGCGTCCCGGACGAACAGCGATCCCTCGGCGCGGTGGTTGAGCAATCCGACGAGATAGCGGCGCAGTAGTTCTCGAACGGCGTCCTGGTCGTGGGGCGTCCCCGACAGCCCGTCGACGACGTCGCGCATGACGAACAGCACCGGTGCCACCACGGCCGCGAGCAGGTCCGCCTTGGACTCGTAGTGGTAGTAGAGCGATGCCTTGGTGATGCCGACCTCGTCGGCCACCTCCCGCAGGCTCGTCTGTTCCACGCCCTTGGCGAGGAACAGTCGCAGCGCCGCCGCGCGAATGGCCGACCTCGTGTCCCGAGCACCCACGCCGTCCACCTCCACAACTGACGCCGACCTGCCGTCGGATCGCGCCACCGTAATTGCTGTTGCCGGGCACCCGGCACCTCGCTAGTCTACCTACCGCACGGTAGGCAAAATCGAAGAACGCGGTGTGGAGGGGCACATGTTCGAGAAATTAGCTCGGTTCGTCGTACACAATCCATGGAAGATCATCGCGGCGTGGATCATCGCCGCGGTCGCGGTGGTGGCCTTCGCGCCCACCCTGAGCGACGTACTCAACAAGGAACAGTCCGGGTTCCTCCCGGACAAGTACGAATCCATTCAGGCGCAGCACCTCGCGGAGGACCAGTTCGCGAAGACCGAGGACGCCACCGCGACCATCGTGATCAAGCGCGAGGACGGGCAGGCACTGTCCACGGACGACCAGGCCAAGATCGAGGGTCTGGCCGGGACCGTGAACTCGGCCGGCATCGAGCGCGTCGTGGCAGTCCAGACCGGACCCCAGGCAGTCTCCGAGAACCGACAGGTTCAGCTGGTCAGCGTCGGCCTGAAGGGCATGCCGGACGAGAAGCCGGTCGGCGAGGCGGTCAAGCAGATCCGCGAGATCGGCACGACGTCGCTGAAGGGCAGCGACCTGCGGATATCGGTCACCGGCGACGCCGCCCTCATGGTCGACAACGAGGAAGCCTTCAAGAACGCCGAGGCGATCATCGGCATCGTCACGGTCCTGCTGATCATCGGCCTGCTGCTGGTCATCTACCGCAGCCCTGTCGCCGCACTGTTGCCCATCGTCTCGGTCGGGATCGTCTCGTCCATCGCACCGGGCATCATCGCGCTCGTCGCGAAGGGCACCGGCCTGCAGGTCGACCAGTCGCTGCAGATCATTCTCACCGTGGTGTTGTTCGGTGTCGGCACCGACTACATCCTCTTCCTGCTGTTCCGCTTCCGTGAACGGTTGCGCGCGGGCGAGGACAAGACCGCCGCACTGATCCACGCCGTCGAGCGGGTCGGCGAGGTCATCGCCTCCGCCGCCGGCGCGATCATCGTCGCGTTCTGTGCGCTGCTGCTCGCCGTGTTCGGCGCGTTCCGCAGCCTCGGCCCCGGCCTGGCCATCGGCGTCGGCATCATGGCGCTGGCCTCGCTCACCCTGATCCCGGCCATCGTCTCGCTGATCGGCACCAAGGTGTTCTGGCCGTCGAAGTCCTGGCAGAAGGAGCCGAAGGGCACCGTGTTCGCCAAGCTCGGCGCGTTCACCGGGCGGCGCCCCGGCTTGGTCGCACTGATCTCCGGCGGGCTGCTCGTCGTGCTGGCGCTGGGCATGTTCGGCTTCAAGACGGACTACGACCAGCTAGGCCAGCTGCCCTCGACCACGGAGTCGGCGCGCGGCATCAAGGACCTGCAGTCCGGTTTCCCGGCCGGCGCGCTGAATCCGACCCTGGTGTACCTGCACTCCACCAACGGCGCCCCGCTTGATCCTGCCGAGGCGGAGCGGGTGGCACACGAACTGGCCTCCGCCCCCGGCATCGGCGGCGCCATGCCCGCGGGACCGGACGGCGGCTTCGCGCTGATCTCCAAGGACGGCAGCACCGCGCAGATCAACCTGCTGCTGAACTACAGCCCGCAGTCCAACGAGGCACTCGACGCGATCGACCCGCTCCGCGACGCCGCGCACGCCGCCGCGCCTGCCGGAACCGAGGTACTGGTCGGCGGACCGACCGCCGCGTTCACCGACATCCGCGACGCCAACAATCGCGACCTGTCGGTGATCTTCCCGGTGGCCGGCGTCCTGATCGCGTTGATCCTGGGGCTGCTGCTGCGGTCGCTGGTGGCGCCGCTGTACCTGATGGCGTCGGTGGTGCTGGTGTTCTTCTCGACCATGGGCGCGACCGCGTTCCTGTTCAGCGTGGTCGGTGATCGGCCCGGCATCTCGTTCTCGCTGCCGATCATGCTCTACCTGTTCGTGGTGGCGATCGGCACCGACTACAACATCCTGATGATCGCGCGGCTGCGGGAGGAGGCCCGCGAGGGCCGCGATCCGCGGGAGGCCGCCCGCCTGGGCATCGAGCACGGCGGACCGTCGGTCGGCGCGGCGGGCATCATCCTGGCCGGCACCTTCGGGTCGATGCTGCTCTCCGGTATCGCACTGATGACGGAGATGGGCTTCGCGGTGGCGCTCGGCATCCTGCTCTCGTCGTTCGTGATGTCGATGTTCCTGGTGCCCTCGATCACCGCACTGCTCGGACACAAGGCCTGGTGGCCCGGACACGGCGACGCCGCAGCGGCGCAACCGCGTCCGGACGAGGAGGCTGAGCCCGCGCGGGTCTGACGCGGGCTGCACGAACCTAGGGCGCGTCCTCCGAATCCTCGCGGATTCGGGGGGCGCGCCCTAGCTG
>NZ_JBHZAH010000104.1:0-17753 GCF_042754225.1 Rhodococcus sp. NPDC059234 | reverse complement strand
AGGAACGCCCACTGGCAGTGGTCGGTGCCCGAGGAGAACGACCAGCGGCCGTTGAGGACGTAACCGCCGTCGACCGGCCTGGCCACGCCCATCGGCGCGTACGGGGAGGCGACCCAGGTGTCCTGGTCGGTGCCCCAGATCTCCTCCTGCACCTTCGGGTCGGCGAACGCCAGCTCCCACGGGTGCACACCGACGATGCCGGTGACCCATCCGGTGGCACCGTCCATCGCGGCGATGCTCATCACGGTCTCCGCGAACTCCCGCGCGTGCACCTCGAGTCCACCGTGCTCCTTGGGCTGGAGCATCCGGATCGCGCCGGCATCGCGCAGTCGCTTGGCGGCGGTGTCCGACAGCCGCATCAGCTTGTCGCCCTCGACACCCTCGGCGCGGATCTCCTCCGCGTACTGCTCGATCCGATCCTGGACCTGACCCATGACTTCCCTCGTCTCTGTAGATGATCCGGCCGATGGACCTAAATTAGAACATGTTCCAGCGGGTTGGGAAGTGCAACGGACTCGCCGGTTTCCTTGTTCGGGTTCCCGGGTTCCGGCGGGCCCGCGGCGCATCGGTCGGTGCTCTGTGCCGAAAATGCTTGAAGTTCTGGCGGTTGATCGCGCCTTGCTCGTCGGGCGGCCGTGCGGAGCCGAGCTTGCGTGGAGTCGATGTCGGTCGATCCGGTCGAAGTGGTGGCCCGAAAATGAAACGCGTTCTAGTCTTGCGCCATGGACGTGAGCTACGAGGGACCACGAGGGAAGTCGCGACCGACAAGGGGGTGCTGCGCTACCACGAGGCAGGGGAGGGTCCGCCGCTGATCCTGTTGCACGGCTCGGGAATCGGCGTGAGCGGCTGGCGCAACTATCGAGGAAACCTCGCGGTCTTCGCGGAGCGGTTCCACTGCTACATCCTCGAGTTCCCGGGGTTCGGCGTGAGTGACCCGGTGGACGGGCATCCCGTGATCACCGCGGGATCGTCGGTGATCCGGTTCATGGACGCCCTGGGCATCGAGTCGGCCGCGATGGTCGGCAATTCGATGGGCGGTGTCGTCGGAACCACGGTCGCCATGAGGCATCCCGAGCGGGTGAGCAAGCTGATCACCATCGGCGGGGTGGGGCCGAACATCTTCAGCCAGAACCCGAGCGAGGGCACCCGTCTGCTGCAGGAGTTCGCCGACGGACCCAGTCGCGACAAGCTGGTTCGCTGGCTCGAGTGCATGGTGTACGACCGGTCTCTCGTCACCGAGGAACGGATCGAGGAACGCTGGGAGACCGCGAGCGATCCGGCCTCGCACAAGACGCTCGCCGCGATGTACGGCTCCGCCGCGTTTGCCGCGCAGCAGCAGTTCATGGCCAACTCGGATGTGCCGCCGTACTGGTCGATGATGCACAAGGTGCAATGCCCGACCCTGCTGACGTGGGGGCTCGACGACCGGCAGTGCCCGCCGGACATGCCGATGATGCCGTTGCGATTGATCCCCAACGCCGAGCTGCACGTGTTCCCGAACTGTGGACACTGGGTGATGGTCGAAGCCAAGGAGGCATTCGAGCGAGTCGCACTCGAGTTCCTGCTCCGGTGAGTCCCGGGGCCCGCGATCGGTCGTAGGGTGTGAGTCACACGAGTTCAGGCTCTACCAGGGCGTATGTGGGTGCACACGGGGCGGTGAGCTACCCTGAGACGTGTCAGCAATGCAGGATGAAATGTCTCAACCGGGCCACCGCAGCTACGAGGTGCGCACCTTCGGCTGCCAGATGAACGTGCACGATTCCGAGCGACTGTCGGGTCTGCTCGAGGACGCCGGCTACAGCAAGGCCGAGCCGGGCGCCGTGCCCGACCTGCTCGTGTTCAACACCTGCGCGGTCCGGGAGAACGCTGACAACAAGCTGTACGGCACGCTCGGGCACCTGCGCCCGACCAAGGAGTCCCGCCCGGGCATGCAGATCGCCGTCGGCGGCTGCCTCGCCCAGAAGGACCGCGACACCGTGGTCAAGAAGGCGCCCTGGGTCGACGTCGTGTTCGGGACCCACAACATCGGTTCGCTGCCGACCCTGCTCGAGCGGGCCCGGCACAACGAGCAGGCCGAGGTCGAGATTCTCGACTCCCTCGAGGCGTTTCCGTCGACGCTGCCGGCCAAGCGCGAGTCCGCCTATGCGGGCTGGGTGTCGATCTCGGTCGGCTGCAACAACACCTGCACGTTCTGCATCGTGCCCGCGCTGCGCGGCAAGGAGGTCGACCGGCGGCCCGGCGACATCCTCGCCGAGGTGCAGGCCCTGGTGGACGAGGGTGTGCTCGAGGTGACGCTGCTCGGCCAGAACGTCAACGCGTACGGCGTCTCCTTCGCCGACCCGGAACTGCCCCGCGACCGCGGCGCGTTCGCGAGGTTGCTCAGCGCGTGCGGGCAGATCGAGGGCCTCGAACGGGTCCGGTTCACCTCCCCGCACCCCGCGGAGTTCACCGACGACGTGATCGAGGCGATGGCCGCGACCCCGAACGTGTGCCCGCAGCTGCACATGCCGCTGCAGTCCGGTTCCGACCGCGTCCTCAAGGCGATGCGCCGCTCGTACCGCAGCACCAAGTTCCTCGGCATCATCGAGAAGGTCCGCGCCGCGATGCCGCACGCCGCGATCACCACCGACATCATCGTCGGCTTCCCCGGCGAGACCGAGGAGGACTTCCAGCAGACCCTCGACGTGGTCCGGCAGGCGCGGTTCACCAGCGCCTTCACCTTCCAGTACTCGAAGCGTCCCGGCACCCCGGCGGCCGAGATGGACGAGCAGCTGCCGAAGGAGGTCGTGCAGGAACGCTACGACCGCCTGATCGCCCTGCAGGAGCTGATCACCCTCGAGGAGAACCAGAAGCTGGTCGGCGCCGAGGTCGAGCTGCTCGTCGCCGCGGGGGAGGGCCGCAAGAACGCCGCCACCCAGCGGATGAGCGGCCGCGCCCGCGACGGCCGGCTCGTGCACTTCCGCCCCGACGGCAACCTCGACGGTGACGTCCGGCCCGGCGATGTCGTCACGACCGTCGTCACCGGCGCCGCACCGCACCACCTGATCGCGGACGACCCGGTGCTGACCCACCGCCGTACGCGCGCCGGCGACTCGCACGAACGGGGCATCACCCCCAAGACGCCGCCGATCGGCGTCGGACTGGGACTACCGCAGATCGGCGCGCCCGCGCCGCTGCCCACCGCGACGGGATGTGGAGCATGACCGACAACCGGCCCGAGGACGACCTCGAGCAGTACCGCAAGGACATCGACGCGGCCGAGCGGAAGGTGAACTCGGAGATCGATCCAGGTCTGCGTGGTGTGGTGGTCGCGGTCGGTGTGCTGCTCCTGCTGCTCTCCTTCGCGCTGCCGCACACCGGGGGCGCGAACGGTTGGGACGTGCTGGTCGGCAACGATGCCGCGGTGGCGGAGTCGATCGCGCTGCCGTCCCGGGTGTTCGTGTGGCTGGCACTGGTCTTCGGCGTGGTCTTCGGCGCGCTGGCACTCGTCACCCGCCGGTGGGCGCTGGCGTGGCTGTCACTGGCGGGCTGCGCGGTCGCCGACGTGTTCGGCATGCTCGCGATCTGGTCCCGCCAGACCCTGTCGCCGTCCGATCCCGGTGGCGGCCCCGGCATCGGACTGATCCTCGGCTGGATCGTGGTGCTGGTGCTGACCTTCCACTGGATCCGGGTGGTGTGGAGCCGTACCGCCGTCCAGCTCGCGGCCGAGCAGGAACGTCGCGAGAAGACCGCGGAGGCCGAGCAGCGTGACATCTGGGGCGATCTGAACAAATAGCGGGGGGCACGCTCACCGCAACGCGCAACGGCCGGCCGGATCTGGCGGCAGTCCCGTGGGACTCGCCTCGATCCGGCCGGCCGTTGCACTGTCCGGCGGTGGCTACCGCTCGTTGACGGCGCCCTCCGCGGCGTCCGCCCACTCGCGCCACTGCTGGGCCTGCGCGAGGGCCTTCTCCGCGTCCTTGCTCTTGCCCGCCGCGGTCGCCTTCGCGGCCTGCTCCTCGAACTGGGCGACCCGCTCGCGGAACTGGGCGGCGCGGGCCATCGCCTCGGGATCGGTTCGGCGCCACTGGGAGTCGACGGCGTCCTTCACCTTCTTCTCGACGGCGCGCAGCTTCGACTCGAGGTCGTGCATCCGCTCGCGCGGCACCTTGCCGATCTCGTCCCACTTCTCCTGCAGGTCGCGCAGCGCGGCGCGCGCGGACTCGAGATCCTTCGACGGGTCGATGTCCCCGGCGTCGCGCAGCAGTGCCTCCTTGGCGACCGCGTTGCCCTCGAACTCGGCGTCCCGCTCCGAGGCCGCGGCGTTGCGGGCCTCGAAGAACACGTCCTGGGCGCCCTTGAAGCGCTTCCACAGGGCGTCGTCCGCCTCGCGCGGGGCCCGGCCCGCGGCCTTCCACTCCACCAGCAGGTCGCGGAACGCGCCCGCGGTGGGACCCCAGTCGGTGGAACCGGACAGCTCCTCGGCGCGGACTACCAGTTCCTCCTTGGCGGTCTTCGCCGCGGCGCGGTCACGGTCCAGTTCGGCGAAGTGCGCCCCGCGTCGGCGGTTGAAGGCCTCCCGGGCCTTCGAGTAGCGCTTCCACAGCGCGTCGTCGACCTTCCGGTCGACCCCGCGGATCGTCTTCCACTCGTCGAGGATCTCGCGCAGGCGGTCGCCCGCGACCTTCCACTGGGTGGACTCGGCGCCGATCTGCTCGGCCTCCGCCGCGAGCTCCTCCTTGCGGTGCGTGTGCTCCTCGCGCTCGTGCTCGCGCTCCTCCTTGGCCGCAACGGCGGCCTTCTCGGAGCCGGCGATCACCGCCTCGAGACGGTGAGTCAGCGCGTCGACGTCGCCGATGACCGCCGCGGTCGGCAGCGACTCCAGGAGGGCCGTCGCGGCCGTCTTGGTCTTCTTGGCATCACCGGCGCCGGAGGACAGTCGGGCCTCGAGCAGGCCCACCTCGGTGGCCAGGTCGTCGTAGCGCCGGCCGAAGTGCGCGAGGCCCTCGGCGGCGTCGCCGGCCTGCCAGGACCCGATCTGACGTTCCCCGTCGGCCGTCTTGACCCAGGCGGTGCCGTCCTCGTCGACGCGGCCGAAGAGGCTCGGATCGCTGGGCGGGGCCACCGTCGGCGCGTGCACCGCGGCCGGTACCGCAGGCACGGCCGGTTTCACCGCTCCGGGCCTGGGCGCGCCCGGCTTCGGGGCGCCGGGCTTGGGTGCGCCGGGCTTGGGTGCGCTGCTGTCGGTCATGACTCCTCTTCCCTGCCGCGCGTCACGGCTGCCGTTGGCTCGGTCTCTCGGGTTTCATTCAACCCGGAACGAGCGGTCACGACTATTGAAACAGTTCGGACCCCGAGAGTCGGGATTCTGGGGTCGACTACCGTTGCCAGCGTGTTCACCGCCGCGGCCCTGGTCTCCTCGCCACCCCTGTTGATTCCCGCCCTGGCGGGCGCGGCCGCGGCCGAGACCGTGGAGCTGCGGGAAGCGAGCCTGGCCGCCGCCCTCGCGCTGGGCGAGCGAGCCCCGGACTGGACCGTGATCGGCGTCGGACCCACCGAATCGGAGGTACCGGCCGACGCGCGGGGCACCTTCCGCGGCTTCGGCGTCGACCTCCGGGTCTCGATGTCCGCCGGGGCCGACACCGCCGCTGATCCCGACCTTCCGCTGGCCGCACTGGTCGCCGGGTGGCTGCGTGCGGAGGCGTCGCCGTGGTCGTCGGCGACCGCGGTGATCGTCGCCGAGGACACCTCCCCGGTGTACTGCGCGGAGCTGGGCGCGCGGCTGCGGGACACGCTCGACGCGGCCCCCGGCGCCTGCGGGGTGCTGGTGGTCGCGGACGGGGCGAACACCCTCACCGCCAAGGCGCCCGGGGCCTTCGACGAGCGCGCACCCCAGGCCCAGCGCGAGCTCGACCGCGCTCTGGGCGCAGGCGACCTCGAATACCTGCGGCAGCTCGACCCGGTCGCCTGCCTCGACCTCGGCATCGCCGGGCGGGCGGCCTGGCAGGTGCTGGCCGGGGTGTTCGGCGACGACGCCCCGCGGTGCGACACCTACTACCAGGGCGCGCCGTACGGCGTCGGATACCACGTCGGGATGTGGCTGCCGTGACCGTGCGCCCCGTCGCGGTGGTCGGACCGACCGCGACCGGCAAGTCCGACCTGGGACTCGCGCTGGCCGAACGGCTCGGCGGCGAGATCGTCAACATCGACGCCATGCAGCTCTACCGCGGCATGGACATCGGCACCGCCAAGCTGCCGCGGGACCAGCGCCGCGGCATCGTGCACCACCAGCTCGACGTCCTCGACGTCACCGAGACCGCAACCGTCGCCCGCTACCAGCAGTCCGCACGCGCGGACGTCGAGGACATCGCGCGTCGCGGCCGCGTCCCGGTGATCGTCGGCGGCTCGATGATGTACGTGCAGTCCCTGCTCGACGACTGGGAGTTCCCCGCGACCGACCCGCAGGTCCGGGCGAAGTGGGAGGCGGTCCTGGCCGAGCGCGGCGTCGCGGGCGTGCACGCCGAACTGACCCGGGTGGACCCGCAGGCCGCCGCGACCATCCTGCCCACCGACGGCAGGCGGATGGTGCGCGCGCTGGAGGTGGTGGAGCTGACCGGGCGGCCGTTCGCGGCCTCCGCGCCGACCATCGGCGAACCGCGCTGGGGGACGGTGGTGCTCGGTGTCGACCGGGACACCGCCGAACTCGACGAGCGGATCGGCCTGCGCACGGACCTGATGTTCGAGCAGGGGCTGGTCGACGAGGTGACCGCGCTGATCGACGTCGGGCTGCGCGAGGGCGTCACCGCGCCGCGGGCAATCGGCTACGCGCAGGTGCTGGCCGCCCTCGACGGCGAGTACGACATGGACGAGGCGCGCGAGCGGACCCTGATCGGCACCCGCCGATACGTGCGCAGGCAGCGGTCGTGGTTCCGGCGCGACCCGCGGGTGCACTGGCTCGACGCGGCCCGTGCGGACCTGGTCGAGATGGCAATGACGATGGTGGAGAGAGCGTGACGAAGAAGACCCAGCGGTCGACGCCGCAGCGGACAGTGCAGTCGGGGCACCGCGACCCGCGGGTGACGGTGCGCAACGCCCGTTTCCAGCAGTGGCAGTCCTACCTGGGCACCCGGGCCAAGCGCACCAAGGCGGGGCGGTTCCTGATCCAGGGCGTGCGGCCGCTGACCCTCGCGATCGAGCACGACTGGCCGATCGAGACGCTGCTCTACCGGGTCGACGACGCGCCGCTGTCGGCGTGGGCGCGCGGCGTCCGGGACGCCTGGTCCGGCGAGAAGGTCGGCGTCAGCGGCGAATTGATGGCCGAGTTGGGGGAGAAGGCCGACGCCGCACCGGAACTCATCGCGGTCGCGAAGACCCGTCAGCGCGGTCTCGGCGCGCTCGACCCGACCTCCGGTGCGCCGCTGGTGGTGGTGTTCGACCGGCCGTCCTCACCCGGAAACCTGGGCACCCTGATCCGGTCCGCCAACGCCTTCGGCGCCGACGCGGTGGTCGTCGCTGGGCACGCCGCCGATCCGTTCGACCCGCAGTGTGTTCGCGCCTCGACCGGTTCCCTTTTCGCGCTGCCGGTGTACTCGGCGGCCGACGCGAGCGAGGTACTGGCCATGCGGGAGCGGCTGCGACGGTCGGGCCGTGATCTGATGATCGTCGGGACCGACGAGGACGGCGCGGTGCCCATCTTCGAGCACGACTTCGGTGGAGGCACGATTCTGGTGATCGGAAACGAGACCCGCGGCATGAGCGCGTCCTGGCGCGCGGCCTGCGATGTGACAGTGAGCATCCCGATCGGAGGGGCCGCGAGTTCGCTCGGCGCGCCCTCGGCCGGCGCGGTGTGCCTCTACGAGATCGCGAGGCAGCGTGGAGGCGCCTCGCTGACCGCTCGGAGGCACGGATGAGCGACGACGAGTTCGACATCGAATGGCAGACGAACCCGGACGGACTGTCCCGGGCGACCGCGGCGCGGCTCGCGGCCCGGCTGGCGCTGTTCGCGGGCGTGGCCGAGCAGGACGCCACGCTCGGTAACATGACAGGTATGGAATTCAGCAAGGGACACGGCACCGAGAACGACTTCGTCGTGCTGCCCGACCTGGACGTCGAGCTCGATCTGCGCGCCGACCGAGTCGCCACGCTGTGCGATCGCCGCAGCGGTCTCGGCGCCGACGGCGTACTCCGGGTCGCGCGGGCCGGCGCGCTGCGCGCCGCCGGGGTGCTCGCCACGCTGCCCGACGGTGTCGGTGAGGGCGACTGGTTCATGGACTACCGCAACGCCGACGGTTCGATCGCCGAGATGTGTGGCAACGGCGTTCGGGTCTTCGCGCACTACCTGCGTGCCACCGGGCTGGAGCGGTCCGACGAGTTCGTCGTCGGCAGCCGGTCCGGTCCCCGGCCGGTGGTGGTGCACCGCGGCGAGGGCTCGTTCGGCGAGGTGACCGTGGACATGGGTCCGGTCCGCGAACTCGGCGTCACCACCGCGACGGTGGACGGGCAGCTGCTCACCGGTCTCGGCATCGACGTCGGTAACCCGCACCTGGCGTGCGTGTCGGAGTCTCTCACCGCGGACAAGCTGGCGAGCCTCGACCTGACCCGTGCGCCGATCTTCGACCTGTCGTTCTTCCCGAGCGGGGTGAACGTGGAGATCCTCACTCCGCTCGTCGACGGCGCCGTCGACATGCGGGTCTACGAACGCGGAGTCGGCGAGACCAGGTCCTGCGGCACCGGTACGGTCGCGGCGGCGACGGCGGCACTGCGCGCGGCCGGACGTGCCGACGGTCAGGTGCGCGTCCGGGTGCCCGGCGGCGAGGTCGAGGTGACCGTGCGTGCGGGTCGGGCGTGGCTGCGTGGCCCGTCGGTCCTGGTCGCCTCCGGTCGGATCGACGAGGCGTGGTGGGACGCGCTGGCCTGAGCGCGATAACCGGGTGCACGGCACGGGCCCGGCGTGGGACCATGGGCGTTGTATGACGAAAACACGCGGCAAGACCGACACCCACGGCTTCGACGAGCACGAGGCCGATCACTTCGACGAACATCACGGGCACGACCCCTCGATCGGCGAGATGCAGCTCGACGACCGCAGCGCGCTGCGCCGCGTCGCCGGGCTGTCCACCGAACTGACCGACGTCACCGAGGTCGAGTACCGGCAGCTGCGCCTCGAGCGGGTCGTGCTGGTCGGCGTCTGGACCTCCGGCACCGCGGCACAGGCGGAGGCCAGCATGGCCGAGCTCGCGGCGCTGGCGGAGACGGCGGGCTCGGAGGTGCTCGAGGGGCTCGTGCAGCGGCGTGACAAGCCCGACGCCGCCACCTACATCGGGTCCGGCAAGGCCAACGAACTGCGCGACGTCGTGCTCGCGACCGGTGCCGACACCGTCATCGCCGACGGCGAGCTCACTCCGGCGCAGCTGACCGCGCTGGAGAAGGTGGTCAAGGTCAAGGTGGTCGACCGGACCGCGCTGATTCTCGACATCTTCGCCCAGCACGCCACCTCCAGCGAGGGCAAGGCGCAGGTCGCCCTCGCGCAGATGCAGTACATGCTGCCGCGGCTGCGTGGCTGGGGCGAGTCGATGTCGCGGCAGGCCGGCGGTCGCGCCGGCAGCAACGGCGGTGTGGGCCTGCGCGGCCCCGGTGAGACGAAGATCGAGACCGATCGGCGCCGGATCCGGGAGCGGATGGCCAAGCTTCGCCGGGAGATCAAGGACATGAAGGGCGCCCGCGACACCAAGCGGACCCAGCGGTTGCGCAGCGAGGTGCCGTCGGTCGCCATCGTGGGCTACACCAACGCCGGCAAGTCCAGTCTTCTCAACGCGCTCACCGGTGCCGGCGTCCTGGTGCAGAACGCGCTGTTCGCCACCCTGGACCCGACCACCCGTAAGGCGGAGTTCGAGGACGGGCGGCAGTACGTCCTCACCGACACCGTCGGTTTCGTCCGGCACCTGCCGACTCAGTTGGTCGAGGCGTTCCGGTCGACGCTCGAGGAGGTCACCGACGCCGACCTGCTGGTGCACGTGGTGGACGGGTCGGACCCGCTGCCGACCGACCAGATCAAGGCCGTGCGCGAGGTGATCACCGAGGTCCTGCGCGAAACCGATGCGCCGGCCCCGCCGGAACTGTTGGTGGTCAACAAGATCGACGCCGCCGATCCGGTGACGCTGACCCAGCTGCGCAGCCTGCTGCCGGGTGCCGCGTTCGTCTCCGCCCGCACCGGCGAGGGCATGGCCGAACTGCGCGAACAGCTGGCCGACCTGGTGAAGTCCCCGGAGGTCGAGGTCAACGTGCTCGTCCCGTACACGCGCGGTGACCTGGTTGCCCGGATTCACGCGGATGGGCGAATTCTCGGGTCTTCCCACGAGCCGGAGGGCACACTGGTCCGCGCGAAGGTGCCGGAGGCGCTGGCCTCGGCACTGCGGGACTACCGTCACAGCGCCTAGCCGCCTCGCGGCGGTGGTCGTCACCGTGCTGGTCTCGGGCGCGCTCTCCGCGCTGCCCGCGGCTGCGCAGCCGAGTTCGGCCTCCGGTGCGATCGAGACCGTCGAGGCTGACTTCGAGATATTGTGCACTCCAACGGATTCCGCTTTGGAGGAGTTGTCCGGCCTGGCGGCCACCGACGCCGGGATCTACGCAATCGGCGACAGCGGGTCGGACGATTCGGTCCGGGTCCTCGACGACCAGTGCCGGACGACCGGCTCGCTGCCCCTGCCCGTCGACCCGTTCGACGTGGAGGACCTCGCGCAGGGCGGCGGACGATTGTGGCTCTCGGACACCGGCGACAATGCCGGGATGCGGACCACCGTCGCGCTGATCGACATGGACGCTTTCACCGGCGCGGGCACCCTGCGCCGGCTCACGTACCCGGACGGCGCCCACGACGCGGAGGCGATTCTCCTGGGCGGCGACGGGGTCCCGGTGCTCGTGACGAAGGAATTGTTCGGCGCGAGCGGGATCTACCGGCCCGCCGGTGCGCTGCGCGCCGAGCAATTGCCGAGCCCGGGCCCCACCGCGCTGGAGCGGGTGGGGCAGATCGCATTCGAGCCCACCGAGACACCGGGCGGCCCGGTCCCGTTCGCGGGCGGGGCGATGATCACCGGCGGCGCGGTCAGCGAGGACGGCACGGTGGTGGCGCTGCGCACCTACACCGACGTGTACCTGTACCCGGCGCCGGACGGCGACATCGTGGCGGCGCTGACCGGCACCGCGCCGATCCGGGTCCCGATGCCGGACCAGCCGCAGGGCGAGGCCATCGCCTTCACCCCGGCAGGGGACCTGCTCAGTGCGTCCGAGGCGAACGGCGGACCGCTGCCACCGATACAGGTCCTGTACGGGGCGACGGGTCTGGTCACCCCCACGGACGGGGAGGTGGGGATCGCACTGCAGGTGGACCAAGGGGCGCTGATCGCCGCGAGCGTCGGCGCGGGGCTCGTGGTCGGCGTCGGCGGCGCGCTGTGGTGGTGGGTCCGCTCGCGGCGTCGGCGGAACTGAACAGGTGTCGGGGTTCGGATCGGTAGGCTCCACCCCGATTCACACGTCGACAGGACGCGGACACCTCTCACAGCGGCGAAGGGCAAGCATCAATGTTCAACATTGCGGTCAAGAAGGGGCACGAGAACGTGTCGCTGCTCGGTATCGGTGCCTACCGGCCCGAGCGGATCGTCAGCAACGCCGAGGTGTGCGAGGTCCTCGACTCGTCGGACGAGTGGATCTACGAGCGCAGCGGGATCCGCAACCGCCGTTGGATCAGCGGGGACGAGACCGCGAAGTCGATGGCCGTGGCCGCGGCCGAGCGTGCGATCCGCAACAGCGGCATCGACAAGGAGCAGATCGGCGCGCTCGTCCTCGCCACCGGAAGCTGGAAGACGAAGATTCCGCACGGCGCCCCGCAGGTGGCGCACGAACTGGGCATCAACGGCATCGCGGCGTTCGACCTCGCCTCCGGCTGCGGCGGCTTCGGCTACGGCCTCGGCGTGGCCACCGACATGATCCGGTCCGGTTCCGCCAAGTACGTCCTCGTCATCGGTGTCGAAACCATGTCCGTGGTGATGGAACCGACCGATCGCAACACCGCCTTCATCTTCGGTGACGGCGCGGGCGCGGTGGTGGTCGGCCCCAGCGAGCGGAACGGCATCTCGCCGACGGTGTGGGGCAGCGACGGCGAGAACTCCTCCGCCATCAGCCAGAACTACGACATCCCCGCGTACATGGACCGGGCGCAGGCCCTGCAGGGCGAGGGCCCGGACGGGGAGGAGGTCGGCCGCATGGTGGTGTCGATGGAAGGCCCCCGGGTGTTCCGGTGGGCGGCGATCACCCTGCCCAAGGCCCTCGGCAGCATCCTGTCGGAGTCCGGCGTCGCGATCGAGGACATCGAGGTGTTCGTGCCGCACCAGGCCAACGCCCGGATCAACGATCTCATGAAGAAGAACCTGGGCCTCGGGGACGACGTGCCGGTCGCAAACGACATCGAGAACACCGGGAACACGTCCGCCGCGTCGATTCCCCTTGCGATGGAAGAGATGCTGGTGTCGGGCAAAGCGAAGGGCGGGCAGCTCGCCCTGCTGCTCGGCTTCGGCGCCGGACTGAGCTACGCCGGTCAGGTCGTCACGTTGCCGCCCGTGCCCGTGGAGACGAGCTTCTGACCCGCCGGAGGCGGGGCTGACCGCACTGGTCCCGTACCCCTGGTGACCTGGTTGCCCGAATTCACGCAGATGGGCGAATTCTCGGGTCTTCGCACGAGCCGGAGGGCACACTGGTCCGCGCGAAGGTGCCGGAGGCGCTGGCCTCCGCACTCCAGGAGTACCGACACAGCGCCTGACCGGACAGGAATGGACATGACGGAACCGGGCGCGTCGATGCGTAACCGGCTGGCGGTACTTGCACTGGCGATGGTTGGTTCGGCGGTGGTGACCGTGGCCCCGGCCGGCGCGGCGCCCGGGTCTAGCGGGTCCACCGGCTCGGCCGGTTCCTCGACGGGCTCACAGGTGTCCGATGCCCGCTTCGAGACTCTCTGCACCCCAACCGATCCCGGACTCGCCGAGATATCCGGACTGGTGTCCACCGGCGACGAGATGTACGCGATCGGCGACAGCGGAACCGACGACCGGGTCTGGGTGCTCGACGGTCGGTGCCAGGTCACCGGAACGGTGCCGGTGCCGCCGACCCCTGTCGACGTCGAGGACATGGCGATGTTCGGCGATCGGCTCTGGCTCTCGGACACCGGCGACAACAGCAGGGTCCGGCAGCAGGTGTCGCTGACCGGCCTGGACCCCGCCACCGGCGCCGGTGCGATGCACCTGCTCACCTACCCGGACGGCCCGCACGACGCGGAGACGCTGCTGGTCGGCCGCGACGGCCGCCCGGTGATCGTCACCAAGGAGGTCCTCGCGGCCAGCGGCATCTACCGGCCGGCGAACGACGCCACCCTTGACCAGCTCGGTCCGGGCCCGGCGCCGTTGCAGCGCATCGGGCAGATCGCCTACGCGCCGACCGACACCCCGGGCAGCCCGATGCCGGTCGCCGGGTCGATCCTGATCACCGGCGGCGCGGTCAGCGCCGACGGCAGGGTCGTCGCGGTGCGCACGTACACCGACGTCTACCTGTACCCGGCGCCGGACGGCGACATCGCGGCGGCGCTGACCGGCACCGCGCCGATCCGGGTCCCGATGCCGAACCAGCCGCAGGGCGAGGCGATCGCGTTCACCCCGAACGGGGACCTGCTCAGCGCCTCCGAGGCCAATGGCGGGCCGCTGCCGGCGATCGAGATCCTTCGCGGCGCAACCGGACTCGTCCAGCTGCCGGCGGAGTCGGGCGCCGCGAGTACCGGCGGCCGGGGGATCGCGCTGGCCGCCGGCGCCGGACTGGCGGCCGTCGCGGGCGGGGCCGCGCTCTGGTCCGGCACGCGGCGGGCGAACGCCTGATCGAGGTGTCCGCGGGCGGTGTCCGATTGGGCGCGCCGCGGGTCGGCCCGAGATACTGACCCCGTGTCGTCCGTCCACCACCTCCTGATCTCCGCATCGCACCTGTCGGTCACCGGCAGGTGGGCGGTCGCGGCGATGGTGGTGATCGGCGCGCTCGGTGTGCTCGGCCTGGCCGCCGCGGTCGGCCGGCTGTCGCTGCGGGCAGTCGCGGTTGTCGCGGGCGCCGGTTGTGCCGCAGCCGTCGGGTCGGCGGTCGTGCTGTGGGCTGCGTACCGTCCCCTGCCGGTGCAGGTGTCGGGGGGCGCCGCCCTGGTGGTGTCGGTGGCGTTGGTGGCGGTGTTCGTCGCGGTGGCCGTGGTGGCTCGCGGATCGGGCCGCCGCCGGGCGATCGCGGCGGTGCTCGCGGCGATCGCGCTCTGCGTGTCCGCGGCAGGCGTCGTGAACAGGGACGTCGGACGGTATCCGACCCTCGGGGCGCTGGCCGGGCATCGGGCCCCGCCGACCGCGCGGCTGGCCGACTTCGACGAGGTTCCCGGCTCGCAGTCGCGCGTGCAGACCGGCTCGCCGACCGCCTCGACGTGGCAACCCCCGGTCCGACGCACCCCTGACGGGATGCTCACGCACGCCGACATTCCCGGCACGGTGTCGGGATTCGCCGCGCGTCAGGCGCTGGTCTACCTGCCGCCCGCGTACCTCGACGCGCCCCGGCCGTTGCTCCCGGTGTTGGTGCTGGTCGCGGGCAATCCCGGCGCGCCCGACGACTGGCTGGGCAACGGTCTCGCGGAGACCGCGACCGCGTTCGCCGCGGAACACGACGGACTGGCCCCGGTCGTGGTGGTTCCGGACGCCCTCGGTGCCACCGATGCCGTTCCGCTGTGCCTGGACTCGCGTTTGGGGAACGTGGACACTTACCTGGCCGTCGACGTCCCCGCCTGGGTCGCGAGCCACCTGCAGGTCGATGTCGCCCCGCAGGCCCGGGCGATCGGCGGGTACTCCTACGGCGGAACCTGCGCGGTCCAGTTGGCCACCAATCATCCCGACGTGTACCCGACGTTCCTGGACATGTCCGGACAGGACGAGCCGTCGCTCGGCGACCACGCCGCCACCGTCGCCGCGACCTTCGGCGGCGACGAGTCCGCGTTCGCCGCCGTCAGCGCCCGCGAGGTGCTCACGCGGCACTCGCGCACCGGGGTGTCCGGGGTGTTCGTGGTCGGCGCCGAGGACGACGAGTACCGACCGCAGCAGCGGCGGATGTACGACGCGGCGCGCGCGGCGGGCATGGACGTGCGGTACTACGAGTTGCCCGGCGGCCACAGTGGGCAGGTGTGGGTCCCCGGACTGGCCGGCGAGCTGGACTGGCTCGCCCGGCGGACCGGCCTGCTCGAGTCGTAGCACCTGACAGGTGGACCGGCGTCCGCGGATGACCCAGGATGGAGGTCATGGACCCGGTCGAGGCGTTGCGCGAGATCGCCTTCTGGCTCGAACGCGCCCGCGCCGAGACACACCGGGTCAAGGCGTACCGGCGTGCCGCCGAGGTCGTCGAGGTCCTGTCGCCGGAGCAGCGCGACCGCCTCGGTCGGACCGACACCTGGACCGCGCTCAGCGGTGTCGGGCCCAAGACCGCGGCTGTCATCGCGCAAGCCTGGGCGGGCCGGGTGCCCGACTACCTGACCGAGGTCAAGTCGAAGGCCCAGAAGATCGGCGAGGGTGGCCGCGAGCTGCTGGCCGCGTTGCGCGGGGACCTGCACACCCATTCGGACTGGTCGGACGGCGGCAGCCCGATCGAGGAGATGATGCGGCGGGCTGCGTTGATCGGGCACGAGTACTGCGCACTGACCGACCATTCGCCACGTCTGACGGTCGCGAACGGATTGTCCGCGCAGCGCCTGCGTCGTCAGCTCGACGTGGTCGCGGAGCTGAACTCGGAGCTCGCGCCGTTCCGCATCCTCAGCGGAATCGAGGTCGACATCCTCGATGACGGCACCCTGGACCAGGAGCCGGACCTGCTCGCCGAGCTCGACATCGTCGTTGCCAGTGTGCATTCCAAACTTGCGATGGAGCCCGACGCGATGACCCGGCGGATGGTGCGCGCAGTCGCGAATCCGCTCGTCGACGTGCTCGGGCACTGCACCGGCCGGCTCGTCGAGGGCGGTCGGGGCACCCGTCGCGAGTCGGCGTTCAACGCGGAGGTCGTGTTCGAGGCGTGCAAGCAGTTCGGCACCGCGGTGGAGATCAACAGCCGTCCGGAACGCCGTGATCCGCCGTCGCGGCTGATCCGCCTCGCGCTCGAGCGCGGCTGTCTGTTCTCGATCGACACCGACGCGCACGCCCCCGGACAGCTCGACTTCCAGGGTTACGGCTGCGAGCGGGCACAGTCTTGCGGCGTCGCTGCCGATCGGATCGTCAACACGTGGCCGGTCGACGATCTCCTGTCCTGGACGGCAGGAAGAGAAGCTTGACCAGATGGTCAAGCAACCCATAATCTCGCGGTGCCGGTCGCGGCTTGCGAACCGACCTGTCTCGCAGAAGGAGCCGTGTTGAGCCCCTCCACCCGACTTCGTGCCGGAATTCTCGGTCTCGCCCTTGCCGTCGGCGGCGCCGTCCTCGGTGCAGCGCCCGCGCTCGCCGCCCCGGACTCCACCGCGCCCGGCACCGTGACCGACACCGCCCCGCTGCCGCAGAACCTCTGGTACCCCGGCACCGCGCACGCCGAGAAGCTCACCTACTGGACCGTCGGCGCGAACGGCCAACCGGCGCGGAGCACCGGCACCGTGTTCCTGCCTGCCGGCCAGGCGCCCGCGGGTGGCTGGCCCGTGATCTCGTGGGCGCACGGGACCGTCGGCCTCGCCGACGATTGCGCGCCCTCGGTAGCGGGGCCGGCTGCCCGGGACCGCGACTTCGACTACCTGGGAACGTGGCTGGCACAGGGTTACGCGATCGTCGCCAGCGACTACGCCGGACTCGGCACCGAGGGCACCATGCCGTACCTGGACGGCAAGGCGGAGGCACACAGCGTCGTCGACATGGTCAAGGCCGGTCGCAGCGCCGAGCCGACCCTGTCGAACACATGGGTGACGATCGGCCAGTCGCAGGGCGGCGGCGCGGCGATCACCACCGCCCGCTACGCCACCGAATTCGGTGGGCCCGCCCTCGATTACCGCGGCGCCGTCGGCACGGGCGTTCCCGCCTACATCGAGAATATCGTCGCGCCCGCCGGACCCGGGGTGCCGCCGATCGGGCTGCCCGCGGGCCTGACTGCCTACGCGCTGTACATTCTCGCCGGCCTGAACGCCGCCCACCCCGAGGTGAACATCCCGTCGCTGCTGAACGACGAGGGCAAGGCCTGGATGGCGAAGGCCGAGTCCGAGTGCATCGGTCCGTTCGAGGAGTCGGTGCGCGGACTCGTACTGGGTTCGCTGTTCGCCAAGCCGCTGTCGTCGATCCCGAACGTGCACGGCCTGCTCACCGAGTACATGGGTATCCCCGAAACCGGGTACGACAAGCCGTTCTTCATCGGGCAGGGCCTCCAGGACACCGACATCATCATGCCGTCGACGCTGCTGCTCGGCAGCACCCTCGCGCGCAACGGGGAGCCGGTGACGTTCAAGACCTATCCGACCGACCACAGCGGCACCATGGCCGCGTCCCTGGCCGACACGGTGCCGTTCGTGCGGGCGCTCTTCGACGGCAAGACGCCCGCACCGTCGTTCGGCAGCTGACAGCGCCGCGGCCGACGGGACGAACGCCGGCCCGGCGCCCCCCGGGGGGGGGGGTGGAAACCCCGGGGGGGGGCCGCCCGGCCGGGGGGCGGGGGGGCGGGCCCGCCCCCGGCACCGGGCCGGCCCCCCCGGCGCGGGGGCG
>NZ_JBHZAH010000103.1:0-18020 GCF_042754225.1 Rhodococcus sp. NPDC059234 | reverse complement strand
CGTGAGCGGATGGCGCCTTCGAAAGCACTGTCGGGGTGGCGGGATTTGAACCCACGACCTCTTCGTCCCGAACGAAGCGCGCTACCAAGCTGCGCCACACCCCGTGCCTTGCCAGCTGCCCGTTTTTGGCAGCCAGCGAAGTCTAGCGCACGACTGCCGAAGAACGCGAAACGCCTGGTCGAATGCCCTCTTTCGGGCCTCGATCGGGTGCTGCGACCAATGTCAGCAGGGTGGCCTCGGGTCGGCAGCAGAACCGCGCCGGCGCGTACGGCGACGTGCCGATCCCGGCCGAGACGTGCAGTCGGGTGTGCGCACCCCACCGCGACGGACCCTTCACCCGGGAGCGGTCCAGCTGACAGTTCGTCACCAGGGCGCCGTAGAACGGCAGGCACAGCTGACCGCCGTGGGTGTGGCCGGCGAGGACCAGGTCGTACCCGTCCGCGGCGAAGCGATCCAGCACCCGGGGCTCGGGGGAGTGGGTGATGCCCAGCTTGAGGTTGGCCATCGGGTTCGGCGCGCCCGCGATGGTGTCGTAGCGGTCCCGCTTGAGGTGCGGATCGTCCACGCCCGCCGTCGCGATCCGGATCCCGGCGACCTCGAGCTCGCGCCGGGTGTGCGTGACGTCCAGCCAGCCGCGCTCGCTGAAGGCCGCGCGCAGGTCCTGCCAGGGCAGCGGCTCGCCGTGGGTGCGCTTGTGTTCCTTCTTGAAGTACTTGAGCGGGTTCTTCGGCTTCGGCGCGAAGTAGTCGTTGCTGCCGAAGACGAACAGTCCGGGCCGGGCCAGGAGGCCGCCGAGGGACTGCACGACCGCGGGCACGGCGCGCTGGTGGGACAGGTTGTCCCCGGTGTTCACCACGAGGTCGGGGTCGAGGCGGTCGAGTTCACGCAACCAGTTCTGCTTGAGCTTCTGTCCGGGCATCATGTGCAGGTCGCTGATGTGCAGCACGCGCAGTGACGAGGACCCCGGTTCGAGCACCGGCATGGTGGTTTCCCGCAGGGTGAAGGCGTTGCGCTCGATCAGCGAGGCGTAGCCGACACCGAGCGCCGCGGCACCGGCCAGTCCGGCCGCGGTACCGCGGAGGGCATTGCGTGGGTTGTCAAACACCATTTCAGGATACGCAGCGCCTGCAAACGACATGCGCGTCGGCGGGCCGGGCGCGTAGCGTTCGGCACCATGTCCGACTCCACGCCCACCCTGAAGTCCACCCTCCGCGCCGACATGACGGCGGCGATGAAGGCGAAGGATCCGCTCCGCCTGAAGACGCTGCGGATGCTGCTCGCCGCCGTGCAAACCGAGGAGGTCTCCGGCAAGGAGGCCCGCGAGCTCACCGACGACGAGGTCCTCAAGGTGCTCGCCAAGGAGTCCAAGAAGCGGGGCGAGTCTGCGGAGATCTACACCGAGGCGGGCCGTGGCGAACTCGCGGCCACCGAGCGTGCGGAGGCGCAGATCATCGACGAGTACCTGCCGACCCCGCTCACCGACGCCGAACTCGCCGACGTCGCGGACACCGCGATCGCCCAGATCGCCGAGGAACTCGGTGAGCGTCCGGGCATGCGGCAGATGGGCCAGGTCATGAAGGTCGCGACCGAACTCGCCGCCGGCAAGGCCGACGGCTCCCGCATCTCGAAGGCGGTCAAGGACCGTCTGTAGCGGCTACGCCGCCTGTGCGCGATCGGTACCCGGATCGGGGTACCGATCGCGCACAGGCGCGGGACGCGCGTTGATCAGGCGTGTGCGGTGAAGCCGACCTGGCCGGGCTGGCGGTTGGGGGCGTAGCCGAGCTGGGCGAGGGTTTCGTCGGCGTCCTTGTAGGAGGTGCCGATCTTGTAGATGTCGCGGGCCTCCTTGCCGGTGGCGACCTCGCGGCCGAGTTCCTTGGCGACGCGGACGAGCTGGCGGACCTGCTCGGCGGAGGTGATCTTGACCTCGCCATCGGGTGCCCACAGGTTGTCCTCGTTGCCGCACCGCGGGTGCAGGCCCATCGCGATGGCCATGGTGTTGACCGGCAGCACGCTGCGCATCAGCGTCTCGAGGGTCAGGCAGGCGCCGTCCGGGACCCGGTTCACGAACTGCATCATGTTGTACGGGTTGGGGCCGTCGAAGCCGCCGCCGATCGCGACCCAGGTCAGGTTCAGCGGGCCGGTGTAGACGCCGCGGCGGATGAGCCGCTCGACGGTCTCGAGCTGCGGGATCGACGAGAGCTGGAAGTGCGGCTGGATCCCGGCGGCCTGCAGACGACGCAGGTGCTCCTCGACCCACTCCGGGCCCGCGGGGACGGTCATCTCGCGGTAGGTCGCCGACAGCTCGGCGTTCTCAAGGGAGGTGCCCTTGATGTCGCCCGGGGTCATCAGCTCCATGATGTTCATCTGGCTGGTGTTGATCGCGATGGTCACCTGGTCCGGCTTCGGGTCCAGCTCGGCGAGCATGTGCCGCACGTCGTCGGAGAGCCACTTGGCGTCGGCACCGTCGCCCTCGGGGGCGAAGGAGATGGAGCCGCCGACCTGGAGGATCATCTCCGGCACGGCCTCGCGGAGGCGACCGAGGAGCTCGTTGAACTTCGACAGCCGCTTGGAGCCCTTGCCGTCCTCCTCACGGACGTGGATGTGCAGGACGGTGGCGCCGGCCTCGTAGCAGTCGACGGCCTGCTGGACGTGCTCGTCCATCGTCAGGGGCAGGTCCTCGGGGAAGTCCTCGACCGCCCACTCCGGGCCGTAGGGCGCGACGGTGATGACCAGCTTGTCCTGGTTCTCCGGGAACAGCGCGTCGTCGTGAAAATGCATGGCAGAACTCCTTTTCGAGTAGCTGGGGGTCTTCGGTCGGAATTGGGGATCAGAAGGGGCGGTCGCCGATGATCCCGGCGCGCTCCATCTTTCGAACGGCGGGCCAGTAGTCCTGGACCGCGTAGTGCTGCGTGGAGCGGTTGTCCCAGATCGCCACGCTGTTGCGCGTCCAGCGCCAGCGCACCTGGTACTCGGGGATCGCGGCCTGGCTCTGCAGGTACCGCAGCAACTCCCCGGCTCCCGGTGCGTAGTCGATGCCGCACCGGACGTTGTCGGCGGTGTGGTAGTTCGTCAGGTGGGTGGTGAAACTGTTGACGAACAGGATCTTCTCGCCGGTCTCCGGGTGCGTGCGCACCACCGGGTGCTCGGCGTCCGGGAAGCGCTCCTTGAGCTCGAGTCGCTGTTCGATCGGCAGCCGCGCACCGAAGGTCGCCTCGATGCTGTGCCGTGCCCGCAGGCCCGCTATCTGTTCCTTGACGTGCTCGGGCAACCGCTCGTAGGCCAGCGCCATGTTCACCCACATGGTGTCGCCACCCACCTCCGGCCCCTCGATGCACCGCAGCACGCACCCCATCGGGGGGTTCTCCCGCCACGTGGCATCGCAGTGGTAGGCGTTCTCGAATCGCTCCGGCGGGCTGTCGAGGTCCTTGTAGATCCGGACGAGGCCGGGATGCTCCGGGTCGCTGCCCAGCGCGGGGTGGTCCTCCAGCGAGCCGAAGCGTTCGGCGAGAGCCACGTGCTCGGCCCGGCTCATACCCTGGTCCCGGAAGAACAGGACCTTGTGCCGCAGCAGCAACGACTTCAACTCGGCGAAGAGTTCGCCGTCGCGGGTGACGGCGGCGAGATCGACGCCGACGAGTTCGGCACCGATGCTGCAGGTCAGCGGTCGCGCGTCCATCGTCCCGGCTACGACGCCGTTCCGACCGGACTCGAGGTCGACGGTTGTGGTCATGACGCTCTCCTGTGCGAACTGTGATGGTGGGAGGTCGCAACGCCTACGGCGGGTACGGCACGCCGAACAGCGATGCGGTTGAAGCGAATTCGGATCAGACCGAGAAGACCGACGAGCCGATGCTGATCCCGGACTCCAGGTCCCGGTGTGCCTGCTCGGCGTCCGCGAGCTCGTAGCGCTGGTTGATCTCGATCTTGATGCGGCCGGCCGCGACGTGGCCGAACAGCTCGCCGGCGAGTTCGGCCCGCTCGGCCGGATCCGCGATGTAGTCGGCGAGGGCGGGCCTGGTCACGAACAGCGAACCCTTGACCGCGAGTTGCATGGCGTCGATCGGCGGGATCGGGCCGGACGCCGTGCCGAAGGCCACCAGCAGACCGCGGCGCGCGAGCGAGTCGAGCGAGGACTGGAAGGTCGACGCCCCGATGCTGTCGTAGACCACCGGCACGCCGCGCCCGTCGGTGAGTTCACGCACGCGCTCGGCGACGTTCTCCCGGGTGTACACGATGACCTCGCTGCAGCCGTGCGCACGTGCGACCGCAGCCTTCTCGTCCGTCGACACCGTACCGATGACGTTGACGCCCAACAGTTTCGCCCACTGGCTGAAGATCAGCCCGACGCCTCCCGCCGCGGCGTGCAGCAGCACGGTGTCCCCGGACTTCAGCGGATGGATCCGGCGCAACAGGTACGAGGTGGTGAGGCCGCGCATGGTCATCGCCGCGGCGGTCTCGAACGCGATCTCGTCGGGAATGGCGATGAGGTGCTCGACGGGCATCACGCGTTCGGTGCTGTACGCGCCCAGCGGACTGCCCGTGTAGGTGACGCGGTCGCCTTCGCTGAATGCCGTGACGCCGGGGCCGACCGCCTCGACGACGCCTGCCGCCTCCACACCCATGCCCGCGGGAAGGGGTGCCGGGTACAGACCGGTGCGGAAGTACGTGTCGGCGAAGTTCAGGCCGACCGCCCCGTGCCGGATCCGGACCTCACCCGGCCCGGGCTCTCCGACCTCGACGGACTCCCACCTCAGAACCTCCGGACCGCCGGTTTCGTGGAAGCGGATCGCCTTTGCCATTGCCTTCTCCTTGCTCGTGGTTCCATCGGAAGCGGACGGTTCCGGTGTGACTCAGTTGACACGACAGTATCGATGAGAGAGGGTTCACACTTATCCTCACGGGACATATTTGTTTCCCCTTCGGGACAGCCGATACGGTCGCCCGAATCGAAGCCCGACGCGATCGAGAGAGGTGACCCGAGTGGCAAAGCCCCTTGCGCGGTACGCCGCGTTGACGGGATACATCGAACTGAGCCGCACGTTGGCGCTCGACCCGGTGCTGCTGCTTCGCAGCGTCGGCCTCGATCCGGGAGGCCTCGACCTCCAGGACCGGTGGGTGCCCGCGTCGGCGGTCGCCCGACTCCTCGAACTGTCCGCGGCCGCATCGGGTCGGCAGGACTTCGCGCTCAAGCTGGCCGAGCGGCGACGCCTGTCGACCCTCGGCCCGCTCAGCGTCAGCATCCGCGAGGAGCCGGACGCCCGGAGCGCGCTCCGCATGCTCATCCGGTATCAGCACATGTACAACGAGGCGCTGCACATCCGGATGTCGGAACGGGACGGCCTGGCCACCATCCGGATCAGCGTCGAACCCGGCGAACCGATCTCCGTTCGCCAGTCCGTGGAACTGGCGGTCACGGTGACCCACCAGTTGTTGCGGCAGCTCCTCGGCGATCGATGGCACCCGGTGTCGGTCTGCTTCGAACACAGTCGCCCCACCGACGACTCGACACATCGCCAGCTCTTCGACGCACCACTGCACTTCGACAGCGACTTCACAGGAATCGTCACGTACACAGGCGATCTGGACGAACCGAACAGGTTGTCCGACCCACACCTGCGGTCGTACGCGCAGCAGTTCCTCGACACGCTCACCACCCCCGAGGAACCGACGCTCGACAACCGCATTCGCGAACTCGTCGAACTCATGCTGCCGACCGGCCGGTGCTCGATCGAGCAGGTGGCCCGCAGCCTCGGCGTCGACCGCCGGACGGTGCATCGGCACCTCGCGAAGTCTGGACAGACGTTCACCTCGGTCGTCGATTCCACCCGGGCCGAACTCGCGAACCGCATGGTCACCGGCCAGCGCTACTCGTTCACGGAGGTATCGGAGATGCTCGCGTTCTCGACGCCGAGCAGCTTCTCCCGCTGGTTCCACCAGAGGTTCGGCATGAGCCCCCGCGAGTGGCGCAAGCAGTCCACCGGATAGCCGGCCCCTCGAACCGAGGGTCGTGACCACCCCGGGTCATGTCCCTATATGCACAGTATCCCGTCCCGCAGGGGCAATTATTCGACTCACGTGCGACGTAGTGTGATGCAGGCCACCTTCCGGCCGGATCGTTGCCCGCATCTCATCCATTCTTTTCGTTATCCGTGAAACGAGCGACGCATGACGACGAACCCTGAGCCGACACCCACTCCGACCATCGACCGAATGCAACGCGATGGAAATTGGAATCCCCTGTGGGACACCTTGTTCCAATGGGACCCGGAATGGACAGAGCAGTTCATGGCAATGAATGCCACCCCTGTGCGTCGGAATGTGTTCTCACCCGAGTTCGTGGAACTGCTCAGCATCGCCATCGATGCCGCAGCCACCCACATGTACGCACCGGGGGTGCGCCGGCACATCCGCGCCGCACTCGAGCTCGGGGTGTCCAGGCAGGAGATCCTCACCGTCCTCGAGATGGTGAGCGTCCTCGGCATCCACGCCTGCAACCTCGGTGTGCCGATTCTCGCGGAGGAACTCGACGCGTTCGAATCCCGGCGCGCAGCCAGCTGACCTCCTGCCGCCACACACTCCACCCCTCTGCCGATTCGAGGAGCACCATGGAACTCACTTCCACCATGACAGGCCACGAGAACGCGTCCGCCGATCCCGCACCCAGCGGGATCGATGTCGAACGCCCGCACCGCGGCCGTCGGTCCGCGCTGTACCCCTGGCTCGTTTTCGCCCTCGCCTTCGCGTTGCTGCTGTCCGACTACATGTCCCGTCAGGTTCTCAGTGCGGTATTTCCGTTTCTGAAGTCCGAATGGGCGCTGACGGATTCCCAGCTCGCATCCCTCACCAGCATCGTCGCGCTGATGGTCGGACTGCTCACCCTCCCGCTCTCCATGCTGGCCGACCGATGGGGTCGGGTGAAGTCCCTGGTACTGATGGCCACGCTGTGGAGCATCGCAACATTGCTGTGTGCGATCGCCTCCAACTACGAGCAGATGCTCGCCGCCCGCTTCTTCGTCGGTGTCGGCGAGGCCGCGTACGGAAGTGTCGGAATCGCCTTGGTTCTCAGCGTCTTCGCGCCACGCGTCCACTCCACGCTCAGCGGCGCGTTCATGGCCGGCGGTTCCTTCGGCTCGGTCGTCGGGGTCGCGCTCGGCGCCGTCATCGCCGTTCACCTGGGCTGGCGCTGGTCGTTCGCCGCGATGGCGGTCCTCGGGCTCATCCTGGTCGCGGCGTTCCGCCTGGTGGTCACCGAACGCCGTCTGGCCGAGCACGCCGCCTCCGACGACACTTCCGCATCCGCTCGTCCCGACGGACCCGCGATCCGCGTCCCGGTCTCGACACTGTTCACCAACCCGGCCGTGTGGTGCGCGTACCTCGGTGGCGGACTGCAGATGTTCAACGCTGCCGTGCTGCTCGCCTGGGCCCCGAGCTACTTCAACCGCTATTACGGCCTGGCCCCGGACAAGGCTGGCGCGGTCGCGTCTGTGTTCGTGTTGCTGATCGCGATCGGCATGATCGTCTGCGGCATGATCACCGACCGGGTCAGCCGCAACAACGCGGCCGCGAAATGGACCAGCGCGATCTGCTACTGCGTGATCTCTCTGGCCTCGCTCGGGATCGGACTCCAGCTGGCGACCGGCACTTCTCAGCTGATCCTGCTGGGTATCGGCGCCTTCTTCGCCGCCGGCTCGTCCGGCCCCACCGCGGCCATGGTGGCGGGACTGACCCACCAGTCGGTGCGGGCCTCCGCCCTCGGCAGCCTGACCATCGCCAACAACGTCCTCGGCCTGGCGACCGGCCCCTTCGTCATCGGCATCCTCGCCGACCGCCTCGGCCTACTCGGCGCCCTCCAGTTGGCACCGCTGGTGTACGTGCTGGCGATCGGGGCCCTGTTCCTCGGCAGGCGGATGCACCCGACCGGCCTCGCGAAGCTCGCGGCGCAGAGTGCCGCCGCAGCGGCCAAGGGCCAGGGTGCCGCAGCTATTGGATAGCGATCCTGTGACCCGCCTCCCGGCGCGGCTTTCGCACCGCCGGACGATATGCCCCCCAACCCCCTCTCGCCCCCTGTCTCGGCGTTCGCCGGTGCGGGGAGCTCGATCCGCCCCAGAGAAATCGAGACACGAAGAGCCATGAAGATCCGCAAATTCACCACCACCGCAATCCTGGCGATCGCAGCAACCAGCATCGCCACCGGGACGGCCTACGCCGCACCCGCGACGAGCGAATCAACCCAGACCAGCCAGAACGCGCAGCCCTCCGTCAACTGGACGGTCACCCGCGCCGGCGACCAGGTCCTCGTCCACACCGCCGCCGGATCACTGAGCACCGAGGACAACCGCCTGCTCGTCCGCGACGCTGAGGGCACCGTGGTCGAGGCCGTGCCGCTGACCATCGCATTCGACGGCATGGCCTACCCGATCTCGGCACAGATCACGGGCAACACCGCCACCCTGACTGCGGACACCGGCGCCGCCGTCCCGATGCCGAAGGTCGGCGCTCTGCACGATATCGACCTCCCCGCCGCGGTCGGCGGGGTTCAGCCCGCCATCAGCCTGACCTCGGCAGTCGGCGGCTTCCTCGGCTCGGCCACCGGCCTGGTCGGCGGTTGCCTGCTCGGCGCGACCGTGGCGGGCGTGGTCTCCGCACCGGCCGCGATGCTCTTCGGCGCCGGCCCGCTCGCCGGCTGCATCGGTGGGGCGCTCCTACTCGGCGCCACATCGGGCTTGGCCGGCACTGCGATCGGCGGACTGGGCTCCGCACTGGCGAATGCCCCGCAGTTCATTCAGCTCCTCAACCAGCCCGCGGCTCCGAAGAAGTAAGCACTCCCGGACCGACCAGGCGGCCCACCTGCCGGCGCCGTAGTTGTCGACCCGAAAGGGCAGATCACGGACCTGGAAATCGACAGCTTCGAGGCTATGTGGACAAGGCCAGGCTTCATCGGTCGAACTACTCGGACCTGTTGCGGGGAATCGATTCCCCGCAACAGGTCCGAGTTCGCTGTCTGCGTGTCAGGACATCGTCACCGAGTACGCGCCCGCAGCGTGCGCGATCATTCGCCAACCACCATCCACCCGAACCAACTCGACGTCGTCGATGTTCACCGTCTGCAGGCTCGGCTTCGCGTCGCCCGGGTACCAGGCCTCCACGCGGCCCGACCCCTTGCCGGCGAAACCGATCGCGGTGACCTCGGTCAAGTTGCCGGGAACCGCACGAGGATACGGGCGTGCCAGCGCGGTGGCGACGCCGTCGAGCAGCCCGAGGGGCGTCCCGGACGGGCAGTCGACGACATTGAGGTTCTCCTGCGGCTTGCCGGTGTTGCCGTCCCGCACGGCGTGCGGATCACCGCACGCCTGGGTCCACGACCACCACGCGCCGCCGATGCGGTAGCGATTCATCGCGTCCGTGAATCGGTCGGTGTCGGCCGCCGCGGAGTCACCCCACCAGCCCCACTCGCCCGTCCACAGGGGGGCGTCGTAGCCCGCGGCCGCGTCCGCGGCGATCTTGAATCCCTCCTCGAGGGTGGGGAAGTCGCTGCTCACGGTGATCGACTGGCTGTAGAGGTGCGGAGAGAAGACGACAAGCGGATCCGACACGTAGTGACGCGGCGGCACCGCGTCCAACCCGAACCCGGACCAGATCGCACTCGGCTCGAAGATGGCCAGATGCGGGAAGCCGCCCGCCTCCGCCTGCCGGATCGCCCCGATCGCGCGCTGATAGAAGCGGCCGAGCTGGTCTGCCGCGGCGACCGGGTCCCGAAGACCGGGATTGGGCTCGTTCAGCAGGTCGTAGCCGGCAACCGCGGGTTCGCTCTTGAACTCCGCCACGAGCCGGGCCCAGGTGGCGACGAGGTGACCCTGCACGCCCTGTTCGTCGTCGTAGAACGACTGGAACGCCCGGGCGACCGCCGGCGAGACCTCCCGAACGCCGCCGACGTTGCACGTCGTCCACCCGTGCGTGATGGTCGCCCACTCGGGCGCACCGTCCCACCCGATCCCCGGCTTCGTCAGCGGGGGGCACTGCTCGCCCGCCGGGGTGCCCACCGACGGACCCCACGCGTCCTGGTGCATGTCGAGCACCGTGTACAGACCGTGCGCCTTCGCGTCCGACACGGCTTCCCGAATCCGACCGACGTAATCCTGATCGAACGCGCCGGGGGTGGGTTCGAGCTTGGACCACGCGATGTTGAGCCGTACGACGTTGAATCCCAGCGCCGCCATCCGCGCGAAATCGCTGCGGTCGAGCGGCATCACCGTCGGCAGGCCGGTGCCGTTGTCCGCATAGTGGTTGAGCTGGTTGACGTTCACGCCGCGCAGCAGCACGGTCCGCCCGTCGACGTCCTTGATCGTGCGGTTCTCGACGGTCAGCCTCGGCAGCGTCCAGTCCGCTGGGGCCGGCGCCGCGGTCGCCGCCGGCGCCGCCTGCAGGGTCAGTGCCGCCAGGGCAATCAACAACAGTGTGCGCACGAGCCTGTGGCCTCCTATACAACCGTCCAGTTCGCCCAGAGTTTAGCGGTGCGCAACCTTCCGGATGTGTAAGAACGACGGACACTCGCCCGCCAGACCGACGCGACGCTCGTCCGTCACACCGCCGCGACCCTCGTCCACGGCAGCAACTGCTCGAGCTGAGCGGCGACCGCCAGGATCTTGCCCTCGCCGCCGGGCGGCGCCGCGATCTGGACGCCGAGCGGAGTACCGGTCTGCGGATGGATCCCGGCAGGCACACTCGCCGCCGGCCACCCCGCCAGGTTCCACAGCGAGGGGAAGGGCGCGTACCGCACGTTCGCGACCACGTTCGAGAGCCACGACTTCTCGCTCCATCGAGCCGACGCGATCGGCGCCGCCGCCAAGGTCGGGGTGATCACCACGTCGTAGCGGGCGAAGAACCCGTCCAGCGCCCGCTGGACCCGCTCCACCTGCTCGGTCTTGACGAACCTGGCGAGCTGCCGGCCCACCGCCGCGTGCCCGCGGGTGCGCCGCTGCAGCAGGGCCGGATCCAGCTCCGCCGCGTCGGCCGCGGTGCCCGCCGTCCACCGCGCGATCAGCGGGAGCGGATTCGCCGGGTACGGCAGCTGCGCGGTCGCGATGTGATGGCCCGCGCCGCCGAGCGCGGTCGCGGCCCGCTCGGCCGCCGCCCGCCAGTGCGGATCCACCCGGACGAACGCGAGCGGCGAACGCGTCGACACCGCGATCCGCAGCGAACCGGGATCGGCCACCTCGGCGAGGTCGGGCCGGTCCGCCATCACCGACAGCACCAGCGCGGTGTCCGCGACCGTGGTCGCGATCGGACCGTTCTCCGACATCCCGAACCACGAGTCGACACCGAGCTCGGCGGGCACCAGGCCACGGCCCGGCTTGATTCCGACCACCCCGCAGGCCGCAGACGGAATCCGGATCGAGCCCATACCGTCCGCGCCGTGCGCGGCCGGGACCATGCCCGCCGCCACCGCGACCGCCGACCCGCCGGACGATCCGCCCGAGGTCCGGGACGGGTTCCACGGATTCCGGGTGATCATCTCCGGGGTGTCGGCCGTCCCCCACAGGCACAACTCGGGCACCGCGGTGAGTCCGACGACCACCGCGCCCGCGGCGCGCAACCGGGCCACCACCGGATGGTCGGCGGTCGACGGCAACGGCGAACTGGCGCGTGACCCGTTCCCGAGCCGATGGCCGGTCACCGGCACGTTGTCCTTGACCGCGACCGGCACCCCCGCGAGCGGCAAGTCCGAGAGGTCTCCGCGGGCAGCCAGTTCGGCCGCCTCGGCCCTGGCCTGCTCCGGGCGCACCGCGACGAAAGCACCCAGATGCAGATCGCGTTCGGCAATTCGTTGCAGTGCGGCGTCGACAGCTTCGGTCGGGGTCAGTGCTCCCGCACGCACCCGCGCGGCAATCGAGGAGGCGGTGAAGTCCGGGTCCATCACACGATTATGCGCCCGCGCCGCGTCGGCACGCCGCACTCCGCCGCACGTGAGACGCCCGGACGAACCCGGTCCGGGCGTCGACGGCGACGCGGGTCTCAGCCGCCGTAGACGCTGGGCTCGAGGGTGCCGATGTACGGCAGGTCGCGGTAGCGCTCGGCGTAGTCGAGGCCGTAGCCGACGACGAACTCGTTGGGGATGTCGAAGCCGACCCACTCGACGTCCACGTCGATCTTGGTGGCGTCCGGCTTGCGCAGGAGCGTCACCACCGTCAGCGACGCCGGGTTGCGGGTGGTCAGGTTGCGCATCAGCCACGACAGCGTCAGCCCGGAGTCGATGATGTCCTCGACGATCAGTACGTTCCGGCCGGCGATGTCCTTGTCGAGATCCTTGAGGATCCGCACCACGCCCGACGACGAGGTGGACGAGCCGTACGAGCTGACGGCCATGAACTCCATCTGGGTGGGGATCGGCAGCGCCCGCGCCAGGTCGGTCATGAAGAAGATCGCGCCCTTGAGCACGCCGACGAGCAGCAGGTCGCCCTCGGGCGCACCGTCCGGATAGCGCTCGGCGATCGCGGCGGCCAGCTCGGCCGTCTTGTCGCGAATCTGCTCCTCGGAAATCAAGACCGATGCGATATCGCCTTCGTACACGGCGCTAGCCCCTTTTGCTTCTTGATGGCGTGTGCTGGCTCGGCTCATCGCCGGCCGTTCACTGACGGGGCCGTTCGCTGACGAACCCGACCGACAGCATCCCACGTCGCCGCGAGAGCACCAACCTGACACCTGGCGCGCCGCCGCCCACCGCGACCCCGCCCTGTCCGCGCCACCGGCCCACCAGGTCGTCCGCCGCGCGCAGCTGCCGATCGGTCAGTCCGCGTGCGCCGCGGCCGAGCAACCAGCTCCGCAGCGCCCGCCGGCGCAGTGCCGGGTGGGCCCCGGCGAGGACCGCGGCATCGAGGCCTTCGCCCGCGCCGGCCGCGGCCAGCAGCTCGGCCGCCAGCTCGTCGAGTACCTCGCCGTCCTCGCGCAGCTGTGCCGAGGTCCGGCTCAACGCCTCGGCCACGCCGCCACGGAGGATCTGCTCGAGCAGCGGCAGGGCTTCCGTGCGCAGCCGCACCCGGGTGAACTCGGGGCTGCGGTTGTGCGGGTCCCGGTAGGGCGACAGCCCCAGCTCCACACACGCCCGGTCCGTGACCGCTCGCCGAACGGACAGCAGCGGGCGCCCCCACGGCGGGTCGTCGTCGCGCATTCCGGCCAGCGAGCGCGGACCGGAGCCACGAGCGAGCCCGAGCAGCACCGTCTCCGCCTGGTCGTCGAGCGTGTGGCCGAGCAACACCGGCAGGCCGGCGCGGGCCGCGTCGAGCGCCGCGTAGCGCGCCCGCCGCGCGGCCGCCTCCAGCCCCCCCGGCCCGTCGACGGTCACGGGCAGCACCCGCGCGCTCGCGCAACCGAGCGCGACCGCCCGCTCGGCGGCCTGTTCGGCGACCTCACCGGAGCCGTCCTGCAGTCGATGGTCGACGACGAGCGCATGCACGGGGCCCGCCTCGGCGACCGCCGCCGCGGTCAGCGCCAGCGAGTCGGCCCCACCGGACAGCGCCACGGCCACCCCGGCCGGGTCGGCGCGGTGGACGCGCACCCACCGGCGGACCGCGTGCCGGACCTCGAGCAGCGCGGGACCCTCGGGCAGCGGACCGAGCGGCGGCCCGCTCGTCATCCCAGGACCCGGGCGATCCACTTCTCGTGGTCCTCGATCTCGGTGGTCAGCGGCAGGGTGTCGGGTCCGGTCCAGACGGCGTTGAACTCGGCCATCCCGACCCGGTCGACGACGGCATCGACGAAAGCCTTGCCCCGCACGTACTGGGCCATCTTCGCGTCCATCCCGAGCAGTGCCCGGACCAGCCGCTGCAGCGGATTGCTCTGCCGGGTCCGGCGCTGGTTGAACGCCTGGCGGATCCGCACGACCGACGGCACCACGTCCGCGCCGACGGCGTCCATCACGTGATCGGCGTGGCCCTCGAGCAGGGTGCCGAGCATGAGCAACCGGTCCAGCGCGGCGCGCTGCGGCTCCGACTGGGTGGCGCGCAGCAACCCCAGCACGCCGGCGTCCTCGGGGGCCTGCTCGGCGCCCGCTCGTCGACCCCGCACCGCGGCGGCGAGCCTGCCGATCATCTCGGTGACGGACTCCTCGCCGGTCTGCCCCAGCGTGGCCACGTTGGCGCGCATGTAGTCGGCGATCCACGGCGCGGACGAGAACTGCACTCGGTGGGTGACCTCGTGGAGGCACACCCACAGCCGAAAGTCGCTGGGCGGGACGGCAAGCGCGCGTTCGACACTCACCACGTTCGGCGCGACCAGCAGCAGCGTCCCGTGTTCCCCGGTGAACGGGTCGTACTGGCCGAGGATCGCGGACGAGAGGAACGCGAGCATCGCGCCCGCCTGCAGTCCGGCGGGACGACCCCCGAGCAGACCCTTCGCGCGCGCCTCGTCCTCGCCGGTGAGATTCGCCATCGACCGAGCCGCGGCCCGGATCCAGCCCGGCCGGTCCACCACCATGGCCTCCGGCACCGGCAGCCCGTCCGCGAGCCCGGTCACCCTGCGGACCGGACCCTCGGCGCGGATCGACGCATCCGCCAGTTCGGCGACCACCGCCTCGGCGGAGTACCGCGAGGTGCTCGGTCCCGGCCGTGCGAGCCGGACTCCGGTCCAGGCCGCCAGGTCCCAGTCGACCGCGCCCGCGAACGCGCTCGACTTGTCCCCGCCCGCCTGGTCGCCGGTCATCGGCAGCCGCAGGAACGCAACGTCGAGGCGATCGCGTCGAGGGCCGGCCTGCTCACGTCCGGCGGCCGGTCGTTCGACATCAGCGCGAAGGTCAGGACCCGATTGTCGACGTCGGTGACGTAGCCGGCCAGCGCGCTCGCGGCGGACAGGGTTCCGGTCTTGGCCCGTACCCAGCCCGCGGCGTTGCGGTCCCCGGTGGCGTACCGGTCCGAGAGAGTTCCGGTGGCCCCCGCGATGGGCAGGTAGTCGAGGATCGGGCGCAACTGCGGCTTGGCGTCACCGGTCGCCGCGGACAGGGCCTGGTCCAGCAGTCGTGCGGGGATGCGCCCGTCCACCGACAGCCCGCTCGCGTCGTGCAGGGTGAGCCCGCGCAGGTCGAACCCGCCCGCGCCCAGCGTCTGACCGATCGCGGTGACGGCGCCGGCGAACGACGCCTCGGTGCCGACCTTGGCGGCGACCTCCCGGCCGATCGCCTCGGCGAGCACGTTGTCCGAATGCCCCATCATCTGGCCGAGCCGGTCCCGCAGCGGCGCGGATTCCACCGAGGCGAGCGGCGCCCCTCCGGACGGCGCGGTCCCCAGCGTGACGTGGGCGGGGTCGACGCCGAACGCGGCGCCGAGCAGTCGGCCGGCGTCCAGGGAGGGCGTCGCGCTGCGCGGCGACTCGTCCTCGAGCGGCTTGATGCGCCCGCCGTCGAGCATCACCGGCTCGATCGGCGCGATGTTGCCGCCGGCGATGTCCGCGGGGTCCCAGCCCTGGGCCAGCGCCGGTCCGGCGTAGGCGCTGTTGTCCACGACGACGCTGGTGACGGTCGCGCCCGCACGCTTGACCTGTTCGACCAGGTCGTCGAGCCGGGGCGCGCCGGGGTAGAAGCCCGGCTGCCCCGGAGGCTGAGCGGTCAGGGTGGGGTCGCCGCCGCCGACGAGCACGATCTGCCCGGGGACGTCGCCCTGGACGACCCGAGTAGCCACGCGGTGCTCGGGGGCGAGCGCCAGCAGCGCGGCCGTCGCGGTGAGCACCTTCGTGGTCGACGCCGGGACCATCGGGGTGTCGGGCCCCTGACTCCACAGCACGGTGCCGGTCGCCGCGTCGGAAACCATCCCGGTCAGGGTGCCCAGTGCGGGGTTCGCCAGCGCCGGTCCGAGGGCCGCGGCCAGCGCCGCGGGTGTCGGCATCGGCGCGTCCGCGGGCACCGGGGCCACCTGCGGCGTCGCCAGCACCGGGGCCGGGGCGGGAGTGGTTGTCCTGGTAGCGGCGCCGGCGTCGAAGCTCAGGTCGGGACGGACAAGCGCGACGACCCCGGCGGCGGTCGCCAGCACCAGCACCCCGACGGCGCCGAGCAGAACCCGGACACGTTTGCGTCGCTGCGCGGCCAGGGACCCCATCTTGCGGTCCTTCGCCCCTACCTTTGCCAACATCCCTCCGATGATCGGTACCGCGCCTGCGGTGTGCAGCCGACTGCTGTAGTTCCCCCACAGTATCGTCGACCGGTTACCCTGACCCGGCACCATCCACCGAGACAAAGCGAGGAAGAGGCGTGGAGTTCGACGTCACCATCGAGATCCCCAAGGGCCAGCGCAACAAGTACGAGGTCGATCACGAGACCGGCCGCGTGAAGCTGGACCGCTACCTCTACACCTCCTTCGGCTACCCCGCCGACTACGGCTACATCGAGAACACCCTCGGCGAGGACGGCGACCCGCTCGACGCGATGGTCCTGCTCCCCGAGTCCGTGTACCCCGGCGTGATCGTCGAGGCCCGCCCGGTCGGCATGTTCAAGATGGTCGACGAGGCCGGCGGCGACGACAAGGTGCTGTGCGTGGTCGCGGGCGATCCGCGCTGGGACCACATCCAGGACATCTCCGATGTCTCGCAGTTCGAGCTCGACGCGATCAAGCACTTCTTCGTGCACTACAAGGATCTCGAGCCGAACAAGCACGTCACCGGCGCCGACTGGGTCGGCCTCGCCGAGGCCGAGAAGGTCATCGCGGAGGCCTTCGAGCGGCTGAAGGCCAACGGCGGCCACTGAGCTACAGGTCAGGTCGGGACAGCGCACGGTCCTGACGAAGGGTGTGGGACACCACCCCGCGGCGCGACGCGCAGCGGAGCCGGTCGGTGTCCCACACCTTTTGCGTTGGCGCGCCGGCGGTGTCACAGGTCCTCGCTACCATTCGCGCCGTGACCGGATACGACGAACCCGACATGTTCGAGGGCCTCGACGCCTCGACATTGCCCCCGCGCCAACAGCGGATCCTCGCGACGATCCGGGACTGGGTGGTCGAGCACGGGTATCCGCCGAGCACCCGGCAGATCGCGGACGCGGTCGGGCTGGTGTCCACCTCGTCGGTGTCGAAGCATCTGAAGTCATTGGAGGACAAGGGCTTTCTGCGTCGCAGCGCTGCAGTCTCCCGGCCGATCGACGTGCGGCCGTTCCTCCGGGGCTCCGGGTCGAGCGAGCGGTCCGGTAACTCGGTGACCGTGCCCGTCGTCGGCGACATCGCGGCAGGCAGCCCGATCCTCGCCGAACAGCACGCCGACGACGCGCTGATGCTGCCCCGCGAGCTGGTCGGGTCCGGCACCGTGTTCGGACTGCGCGTGCGCGGAGAGTCGATGATCGATGCCGCCATCTGCGACGGGGACATCGTGGTGGTGCGCCAGCAGCACGAGGCACATTCGGGTGAGATCGTCGCGGCGATGATCGACGGCGAGGCCACCGTGAAGGTGTTCCGGCGCCGCGGCGGGCACGTCTACCTCGAACCACGCAACCCCGCCTACTCCGTCATCGACGGTGACGAGGCGGTGGTGCTGGGCAGGGTGGTTTCGGTGATGCGTCGGGTCTGAGGCCGGCGACCCTCAACCGGAGGGCGCTCGCAGCGCGCTCGCCAGGGCGGTCAACCCGTCGTGCACCCTGTCGATGACGACGGTGACGTCGAGGGACAGGGTCTCGGCCACCTCGTCACAGGACATGCCCCGGTAGTACGCCAGCACGAGCGGCTGCCGCTGTTCGGGCGGTAGTTCGACCAGTGCGCGGACGACGTCGCGCTCGCGCACCGGCGCGGGGGCGGGCGCCCCCGGGTGCGCGGGTGGACCGGTCCGCGATCTGTCGCGGCGACCCGGCCGAGGCCACATGTGTCTCGATCACCCCCTAGGGCGATGCTCCGGACGGTTGTCCCGGCGGGGCCTGGTGCCGGGCTACCTATTCGAGTGCGTCACCCATGTTTCCCGCGGGAGGCCGCCCGGAGTAGGCACCCTGGGGGTGGGATTCGTGCACCCTAGGGGTGAGATTCCCTCCGCGTGCCGGGCCGCCCGCGACTGGCGCGGAC
>NZ_JBHZAH010000102.1:0-18109 GCF_042754225.1 Rhodococcus sp. NPDC059234 | reverse complement strand
GCATAGAACCGCGCCCCTCCGATCTCGTCGATCGCCGACGGAAGCAGGCTGGTCGTCAGGTAGATGTTGATCGCGTAGAGCGCGACACCGCCGGCCAGCACGACCATCGGTCCGAGGTACGAGGGCCCGAGCAGTTCACGCCAGCCGCGAACGGGGGTCGGGGGCTCGGTCTCGGTCAGCTGCATGACCGCAACGCTAGAACTTCGAGTGCACTCGAAGTCAACCGCGGCCGTTCGGAGCGCCCGTCGTCGCTACGACTACCCGCCGAGGGCGAACGCGACCAGGAAGCCGAGCGCCGTGGACAACCCCACCCACCAGCCGCCCTCCCGGTAGGCCTCGGGCATCAGCGAATCCGCGAGCACCGCGATCGTGGCCCCGCCCGCGAACGCCTGGATCACCGCGATGGACCGGTCCGGGATGTTGTCCGCCGCCGCGTGCGCGGCGACGACCACCAGCACCAGTACGACAGCGGTGACCGTCCACAGCAGCATCGCTCGTCGCACGTCGAAGTTCGGCTGCTTGCGCATCGACGCCGCACCCGCCACCGCCTCGGGCACGTTGCCCACCGCGACCGCGACGAGCAGCACCACCCCTCCCCCGCCGCCCAGCGAGACACCGAGCGCGGTGTTCTCCGGAATCCCGTCCAGCAACGAGCCGAGCATCAGCGCCCAGCCGAGCGCCGCGGCGCCGAGTTTGTTCTCGATGAGGTGATCGGCGACCACGTACACCAGCGCACCGGCCATCAGCGCCGATCCCGCGATCAGACCGCCCTCGGACGTGAACGCGGGCTGGAACAACTCCGTGGACACCGCCGCCACCATGGTGCCCGCGCCGAAGGCCATCAGCGCCGCGAGCACGGTCCGCGGCAGGTCGAAGCGCAATCCCACCGCCGCGCCGACGAGCAGCGGTATCGCAGTTCCCAATCCGTAGAGCGTCGCGGTCGACATTCGCCGATGCTACGGGCGCCCCAAGCCGATGGGTGACAATTGTCGGGTGAGTTGGCTCGAGGTCGTGCGCGGCGGGATCCTGGTTACGGTCCAGGACCGGGGACGGCCCGGCTTCGCGGCGCTGGGTGTCGGGACCTCCGGCGCTGCCGACCGACGTTCGCACGACAGCGCAAACCGACTGGTGGGCAACGACCCCACCGCAGCGACCCTCGAGGTGACGCTCGGCGGCCTCCGCGTCCGCGCCCACGGACACGCGACGGTCGCGGTGACCGGAGCGCGGATCCCCTTGCTGCTCAACGGTGTTCCGCGCGGCGACTACAGCGCAACGCATCTGTGCGACGGCGACGTGCTGACGCTCGGCCACGCCACGGACGGCCTGCGCAGCTACCTGGCCGTGCGCGGCGGGGTGGACGCCGCGCCGACCCTCGGCAGCCGGTCGACGGACACTCTCGCCGGACTCGGACCCGCGCCGATCCGCACCGGCGATCACCTCCCGATCGGGCAGCTGGCGCGGCAGTGGCCCGCCGAGGACCTCATCCCCCCGCCCCCGACGGTCGGGGTCACGACGCTGCGCGTGCGCCTCGGACCCCGGAACGCGATGTTCGCGGCCGAGGCGCTCGACACCCTGTTCGGTCAGGTCTGGACGGTGTCGCAGGACAGCAACCGGATCGGCATGCGGCTCACGGGTCCGGTGCCCCTGGTGCGTGCCGACCGAGGCGAACTGCCGAGCGAGGGCATGGTGACGGGCGCGCTGCAGGTCCCGGCAAGCGGACAGCCGGTCCTCTTTCTGGCCGACCACCCCGTGACCGGCGGCTACCCCGTGATCGCGGTGGTCGTGGACGACGACCTGGGATCCGCGGCCCAACTCGTACCCGGCGCCACGCTCAGGTTCGCCCGGGCCCACTGACCGGATCCAGGCGCACCGCCAGGTCCAGGACGTCCAGGTCCCGACCGCGAGGTCCGACGACGCTGAGCCCCACCGGAATTCCGTCCGCGGTCGGCACCGGGACGCTGACCGCGCAGCGGCCGGTGGCGCCGGCGATACAGGTGAGGGCGAAGGTGGCGGCGCGGGCCCGCTCGACGACCGGGCCACCGAGCGACGCCTCCGCGCGGGTCGGTGCGACCGACGACGCCGACGGCAGCAACAGCAGGTCCTCGCCGAGAAATCGGTCCAGCTCCGCGGCGAACCGGCGCAGCCGGCCGACCGCGCGTTCGTGGTCGTCGGCGGTGTAGCGCGCGGCCGTCTCGAATCGCGAACGCACGTCCGGGTTCAGGCTGGCCCAGTGCCGAGAGACCCACGGCCCGTGCGCCCGCCATGCCTCCCAGCCCTGCACGGTCTGGAAGTCGCGAACCGCGTCCGCCAGCTCGCCGACGTCGAGGGCCCGGTGCTCGACCGTTGGCAGACCCGGGTCGCCCGACCACGCCGCGATCGCGCTCGTCGTCGCCGCCCGCACCTGCCTCGACGCGAACGACGACAGGTCGTCGGAGACGATCGCCCCCGTGAACGCCCGCCGCGCACGGCCCGGCAGCAGCACCCGACCGACCGCGCTCAGCGTCGCCGGGTCCCGGGCGACCCAGCCGACCGTGTCGAAGGAGGGTGCCAGCGGGACGACCCCGTCCGTCGACACGGCGCCGTGCGTCGGACGCATCCCGTAGAGCCCCTGATACGAGGCGGGGACTCGGATCGATCCGGCGGTGTCGGTGCCGAGGCCGACCGTGGCCGCTCCCAGCGCGACCGCGCTGGCAGGCCCGGAACTCGACCCGCCGGGAATACGGTCCGGCGCGGCGGGGTTCGGCGGGGTTCCGTAGTGCGCGTTGGTTCCGGCCAGGCTGTAAGCGAACTCGTCGGTGCGGGCGATCCCCGCGATCCGTGCACCCGCGGCCAGCAGCGCGGCCGGCGCAGCCGCGGTGTGCGCCGCGGGTGCCGATTCGGCGAGCCGGGCAGGGTTGCCCGCCCCGACCCGGTGGCCGGCGACGTCGAACAGGTCCTTGACCGCAACGGTCGTCCCGTCGAGGAGTCCGGTGCCCGTCGGCCCGATCAGCGGCCTACCGAACTCCCGCCACACAGTGGGATCGAACTCCGCGCCTCGACCCAGGTCATCTCCGTCGACCACGGACACCTCCTGGTCAGGCACTGTGCGTGAATGTCACCGCACCTGGGTGACATTCACGCACGGGCGCGTCAGCGCCTCCGCTGACGGGCGATGTCGGAGAGGACGACGCCGGCCGCCACCGACGCGTTGAGGGACTCGACCGGGCCCGCCATCGGGATGCTGAGGATGGTGTCGCAGGTCTCGCGGACGAGCCGGGACAGGCCCTTGCCCTCGGATCCGACCACGATCACCACCGGGCCGGTGCCGTCGTACGTGTCGAGAGTGGTGTCGCCGCCCGCGTCGAGCCCGACGATCTGGACGCCCTTGTCGGCCCAGTCCTTCAGGGTGCGAGTCAGGTTGGTGGCCTGGGCGATCGGCAGACGGGCCGCCGCGCCCGCACTGGTCCGCCATGCCACCGCGGTGACCGATGCGCTGCGGCGCTGCGGGATCACCACGCCGTGTCCGCCGAATGCGGCGACCGAACGCACCACCGCGCCGAGGTTGCGCGGGTCGGTGATGTTGTCCAGCGCCACCAGCAATGCCGGTTCCTGCTGCTTGCGGGCCTCGGCGATGAGGTCGTCGGGGTGGGCGTACCGGTACGGCGGCACCTGCAGGGCGACGCCCTGGTGCAGACCGTTGGCGCTCATCCGGTCCAGGTCACCGCGCGGCACCTCGAGGATCGAGATCCCGTTGTCCGCGGCGATCTGCACGCTCTCCTTGAGCCGGTCGTCGCTCTCGGTGCCGACCGCCACGTACAGCGCGGTCGCCGGGACGCCGGCGCGCAGGCATTCGAGCACGGGGTTGCGGCCGAGCACGTTCTCCGGGCCGTCGTCGCCCTTGCGGGGCGAACCGCCACGCCCGCGCGGCGCGCTGCCGCCCGGACGGCCGGCGTTCTCGGCCCTCGCCGCCGCCCGCGCCCGCTTGGCCGCGGGATGTTTGGTCCGCTCGATCGCGGGCGGGGTCGCGCCGCGGCCCTCGAGGCTGCGACGTCCCTTGCCGCCGGAGCCCGTGACCTGACCCTTCTTGGTGCCGGACTTGCGGATCGCACCGCGCCTGCTCGAATTGCCAGCCATCACTGCCCTGCTTCGTTGTGGTTCGTGTCGAGAGCCCATTCGGGCCCGTTCGGGGTGTCGGTGACCGCGATGCCCGCCGCGGCGAGCCGCTCGCGGATCTCGTCGGCGGCCGCCCAGTCCTTGTCGGCCTTCGCCCGCGCTCGCGCGTTCAAGTTCGCGCGGACCAGCACGTCCAACGCATCGTGCGCGGCGGACGCGTCGGCCGACTCCGCGACCCAGTGCGGGTCGAGGGGATCCACGCCGAGGATGCCCATCATCGCGCGCACCTGCCCGGCGATCTCCCTGGCCGCGGCCAGGTCGCCTGCGTCGAGCGCCTTGTTGCCCTCGGTGCGCCTGCCGTGAATCGCGGCCAGCGCCTTCGGCACTCCGAGGTCGTCGTCGAGAGCGGCGGCGAACTCCTCGGTCCACTTCCCCACGGGGACGTCGCCGGCCCGCTCCTGGGTCTTGAGGACGAAGGCCTCGATGCCACGGTAGGTTTCCGCCGCGACATCGAGCGCATGATCGGAGTACTCGAGCATGGATCGGTAGTGCGCCCCACCGAGATAGAACCGAAGTTCTTGCGGCCGAACTCTTTTCAGCACGTTGGGTACCGACAGCACGTTGCCGAGGGACTTGGACATCTTCTCGCCGCCCATGGTCACCCAGCCGTTGTGCAGCCAGTAGCGCGCGAAGCCGTCCCCCGCGGCCCGGCTCTGCGCGAGCTCGTTCTCGTGGTGCGGGAACACCAGATCCAGCCCACCGCAGTGAATGTCGAACTCCGGGCCCAGGTACGCCTCGGCCATCGCGGAGCACTCGAGGTGCCAGCCCGGCCTGCCACGCCCCCACGGCGTCGGCCAGGACGGCTCCCCCGGCTTCTCCGCCTTCCACAGCGTGAAGTCACGCGGGTCGCGCTTGCCCTCGGCGACGCTCTCACCCTGGTGCACGTCCTCGAGCTTGTGCCCGGACAGCGCGCCGTAGTTCTTCCAGCTCCGCACGTCGAAGTACACGTCGCCGGCCGCGGCGTAGGCGTGCCCGGCCTCGATCAGCCGCTGCATCATCTCGACCATCTGGGTGACGTGACCGGTCGCGCGCGGCTCCGCCGACGGGGGCAGCACACCGAGTTGCTCGTAGGCCCAAGTGAACGAGCGCTCGTAGGTCGCCGCCCACTCCCACCACGGGCGGCCCGCCTCGGCGGCCTTGTTCAGGATCTTGTCGTCGATGTCGGTGACGTTCCGGACGAAGGCGACATCGTAGTCGTGCGCCAACAGCCAGCGCCGCAGCACGTCGAAGGCCACGCCGCTGCGGACGTGACCGATGTGCGGGTCACCCTGGACGGTGGCCCCACACAGATAGATCGACGCGTGTCCGGGGGCCAGCGGAACGAAGTCACGCAGGGCCCGCGTCTCGGTGTCGAATAGGCGCAGGGTCACGACGTGCGATCTTACCGGTCCGAACCGGCGGGAAGTACCAGCGCGGTCGCGACGGCGGCGATGCCCTCGCCGCGCCCGGTCAGTCCGAGCCCGTCGGTAGTGGTCGCGGAGACCGAGATCGGTGCGCCGAGAACGCCACTCAACGCGGACTGGGCCTCGAGCCGGCGCGGGCCGATCTTCGGGCGGTTCCCGATCACCTGTACTGCCGCGTTCCCGATGGTCAGCCCCTCGGCCTCGAGCAGGCGGCGCACCTCGCCGAGCAGGTCTGCGCCGCTGGCCCCGTCCCACTCAGGGCGGCCGGTGCCGAACACCGACCCGAGATCGCCGAGACCTGCCGCCGACAGCAGCGCGTCGCAGAGCGCGTGGGCGGCGACGTCCCCGTCCGAGTGACCCGCGCAGCCGTCCTCGCCCTCGAACAACAGTCCCGCAATCCAGCAGGGCCGGCCCGCCTCGATCGGATGAACGTCGGTACCGATACCCACACGCACTCCGCGCACTCCTACTCTTCGATCAAATCTCGGTCGTCGACCACGGCCCTGGCCAGCGCAAGGTCGAGCGGCGTGGTGATCTTGAAGGCGAGCGGCTCGCCCGCGATGGTCCGGACCCGCGCGCCGAGGCGCTCGACCAGGCCCGCGTCGTCGGTGGCCGCAGCGGCGTCCGCGTACGCCCGGCGCAGCAGCCCGGCCTCGAATCCCTGCGGCGTCTGGATCGCACGCAGGTCGGAGCGGTGCGGCGTGCCGGTGACGACGCCGAGCAGGTCCACCGTCTTGATCGTGTCCGCCACCGGCAGGGCGGGCACCACGGCCTCGCGGCCGGCGCGTAGTTCCGCCACCACCCGGGCGATGAGCGACGGCGGCGTCAGCGCTCGCGCCGCGTCGTGCACGAGCAGCAGGTCCGCGTCGGACGCGGCGGCAATGCCCGCACGTACCGAGTCGGTGCGCTCCACCCCACCGGCGACCACGTCGACGCCGTCGGGCAGCTCGGCTCGAACATCGGCGACGCGGTCCTCGGGCACGATCACGACCACCCGGTCCACCGCGCCGGACGCCAGCAGTCCGTCCACAGACAGTTGCAGCAGGGTTCGCCCGCCCAACGTCACGAACGCCTTGGGGAGGCCCTCCCCGAGCCGCACCCCCTGACCGGCGGCCGGCACCAACGCAACGACCCGGCCTCCGCCATTCACGTCGACCGGGTCTGTCACTTCAGCCATTTCCGCTAGGACGCCGCGGCGAGAACCTCGTCGAGAATGGTCTCGGCCTTGGCGTCGTCGGTGCCCTCCGCGAGCGCGAGCTCGCCGACGAGGATCTGCCGAGCCTTGGCCAACATCCGCTTCTCGCCTGCGGAAAGCCCGCGATCCTGCTCGCGACGCCACAGGTCACGCACGACCTCGGCCACCTTGTTCACGTCACCCGACGCGAGCTTCTCCAAGTTCGCCTTGTACCGACGCGACCAGTTGGTCGGCTCCTCGGTGTGCGGTGCGCGGAGCACCTGGAAGACCTTGTCCAGCCCCTCCTGGCCCACGACATCACGAACGCCGACGTACTCGGCGTTGTCTGCGGGAACCCGAACGGTGAGGTCGCCCTGGGCGACCTTCAGCACGAGGTATTCCTTTTGTTCACCCTTGATGGTGCGAGTTTCGATTGCCTCGATCAGCGCCGCTCCGTGGTGGGGGTATACGACGGTGTCTCCGACCTTAAAAATCATCTGTCCCGTGCCCCTTTCGATCTGCCCAGTTTAACACGGGTTCTCGCGGCAGTGGTTCCAACGCCGCTGGTCAGGGGCACAGCGGGGCGGTAGGAGGGCTTGACAGGGAGACCTGAACGTGCATCCTCGAGCGCCCAAACCGACCGAATGGCCCCACAATTCGACGCTCCGGTGCGCGACGCGACCTGCCGAAGAACGACCCGGGGATCGGTGCGCGGGATCTGACTACTACTCTGCCTAGTGGAGCTACGACCCGATGCCGTGGAGGACAACCCGTGACAGCCCTGAATGCGTCGACTCGCCGAGTCGCCACCGCCGTTGCCCTGGCCGCAGCCGCGGCCATCTCGCTGTCCGCCTGCAGCGCGGGCCAAATCACCCAGACCGCGACCCAGGTCGCCGCGGTCAACGGTAACTACGCGAACCAAGGCGACATCTCGCTGCGCAACGTGCACATCCTCTTCCCGCAGAGCGAGGAGTACAGCCTCGAGCCGGGCGGCACCGCCGCCCTCGCGTTCACCGCGGTGAACAACGACGAGCAGCGGTCCGAGCGACTCGGCCGGATCACCACCGACTACGCCAAGTCGGTCACGATCGCCGGCGAGGTGGGCGGTCGCGTGATCGACCCGCAGACCTCCCTCGGCGCCGGCGTCCGCGCCGCCACCGTGCTGGACAACCCCGAGGAGCCGACCCAGCTCGTGCTGGTCACCCTCGACGGGATCAAGGAGGGCGTGCGCCCCGGTCTGACCGTGCCGGTCACCTTCACCTTCGAGCACGCGGGTGACATCACGGTGCAGGTTCCTGTCGACGCGGGCCCGAACACCGAACGCCACGAGTCCGCCAAGTCGGGCACCGCGGGCTCGGAGCCGCACGGCGGCGGTCACTGACCCGACAGCTGCAATCGAGAACGACCCCCGACCATCCGGTCGGGGGTCGTTCTCTGTTGGGCGCTACTTCTTCGGCGCCGCGGGCTGGTTGAGAAGCTGGATGAACTGCGGGGCATTTGCCAGTGCTGTTTCGACTCAGTCCGGTACTCCTTCCCGCGTCGCAGCCGGCCGACGGAACACGAACGGGCAGCGGCCTGGAACGGTCGCGCCGCCGCTGTCGGATCCTCCCCCTAGGCTGCCCCCGTGGCGAAACCCAAAACCAGCTACCGCTGTTCGGCCTGTCAGCACCTGATGGCGAAATGGGTCGGTCGCTGCCCCGAGTGCGACACCTGGGGATCCGTCGAGGAGGCCCCGGTGCTCGCCGCAGTCGCGAGCAGACCGGGCGCGACCGGCGCCCGCAGTGGCGCCGCGCTGGTACCCAGCTCGCCCGCCACCCCGATCACCGAGATCAGCGGAACCTCGAACCAGGCGAAGCCCACCGGGGTCTCGGAACTCGACCGGGTACTCGGCGGCGGGCTGGTCCCCGGCTCGGTGGTGCTGCTCGCCGGTGAGCCCGGCGTCGGCAAGTCCACCCTGCTGCTCGAGGTCGTGCACCGCTGGGCGCAGCGCGACCCGCAGGAGCGCTCGCTGTACGTCACCGGGGAGGAGTCCGCGGGCCAGGTCCGGCTGCGGGCCGACCGCACCAATTCGGTTCACGACCGGGTGTACCTGGCCGCCGAGTCCGACCTCGCAACCGTGTTCGGCCACGTCGAGCAGGTCCGACCGACCCTGCTGATCGTCGACTCGGTGCAGACCATGCTCGCCGCCGACGTCGAGGGCGTGGTCGGCGGCGTCACCCAGGTCCGCGCCATCACGAGCGCGCTGACGACGCTGGCCAAGACCAGCGGCATCCCGGTCCTCCTCATCGGGCACGTCACCAAGGACGGCGCCGTCGCCGGACCGCGCTCGCTCGAACACCTCGTCGACGTCGTGCTGCACTTCGAGGGCGACAAGCACTCCACCCTCCGGATGGTGCGCGGGGTCAAGAACCGGTTCGGCGCGGCCGACGAGGTGGGCTGCTTCGAGCTGCGCGAGGACGGCATCGCCTGCGTCAGCGACCCGTCCGGGCTGTTCCTGCACCACCGCGACGACGCGGTGCCCGGCACCGCCGTCACCGTCACCATGGACGGCAAACGGCCGCTGCTCGGCGAGGTGCAGGCCCTGGTCGCGCCCACCCACAACCCCTCGCCGCGACGGGCGGTCAGCGGTATGGACGCTGCCCGCGTGTCGATGGTCCTCGCGGTGCTCGAGCGGCGACACAACGTCAAACTGTCCGACCGCGAGGTGTACGCGGCCACGGTCGGGGGCATGCGGGTCACCGAACCGTCCGCCGACCTGGCCCTCGCGCTGGCGGTCGCGTCGGCGTCGAAGGACGTCTCGCTGCCGTCCGGGCTCGTCGTACTCGGCGAGGTCGGGCTGGCCGGCGAGGTCCGGCGGGTCACGGGAACCGGCCGCCGACTGGCCGAGGCGCACCGGTTGGGTTTCACCCACGCGGTGGTGCCCCGCGACCCGGGCCCGGTCCCCGCCGGGATCAGGGTGACCGAGGTCGGGAACGTCGCCGAGGCGCTGCGGGTGTTGCCCGCCCGCTGACCCCTAGAGGGTGGACCGACCGAACGGGGAATCGGGGACGCCGTCGACGAACTCTGCCATCGGGGTGAAGTGCTCGGGGTCGATGGTCAGGAACAGTCCGCGCGAGGTGGCGACCACCTCATCGCTCGCCGCCGGGCCCTCCACGACACGGGCCTCCGAGCTCGTGTAGACCTTGCGCCGGACCATGCCGTCGATCCGGGCCCGGAACTCGAGCACCGAACCGAGCGGAATCGGCCGGGCGAAGTCGATCTCCAGGTGCCCGGTCACCACCGGCCCGCCGAGCAGCATGCACGCCATGCCCTGCACCTCGTCGAACGCGGTGGACAGGATGCCACCGTGAATGACCCCCGGTCCGCCCTGGTAGCGGTTGACGACCGTCAACCGACCGGACACCTCGATGCCCTCCTCCGCGACGAACACCATGGCCATGCCGCTGGGCTGGTCGTCGCCGCAGCCGAAGCACTTCGACCAGTGCTGGGGCAGTGCCTCGCCCGGCGCCGGGAAGGAGTCGGGACGGGTCGGGAGTTCGAGATCATCGGGCAAAGTCCAGGTACTACTCATGGATAGGTAGGCTAACCGCGGGAATTGCGCGTGGGGTCACCGGCTCCCCGCACATCGGAACGGGGCCGCGAGGGTCGACGAGCAGGGGGACGGCGATGGAAGACACCGCGGCCACGCTGCGCGAGACGATGGCGCGGCTGGCGCCGGGCACCGAACTGCGGGACGGACTCGAGCGAATTCTGCGCGGCCGCACCGGCGCCCTCATCGTGCTGGGATACGACGAGGAGATCGAGGAACTCTGCGACGGCGGCTTCGAACTCGACGTCGAGTTCGCGCCGACCCGACTCCGCGAGCTGTCGAAGATGGACGGCGCCGTGGTGCTCTCCACCGACGGCACTCGGATCGTCCGCGCCAACGTGCAACTGGTGCCCGACTACAAGATTCCGACCGTCGAGTCCGGCACACGGCACCGCGCGGCGGAACGCACGGCCATTCAGACCGGCTACCCGGTGGTGTCGGTCAGCCAGTCGATGAGCATCGTCAGCGTCTACGTCGGAGGGGTCCGGCACGTGCTGGACGGTTCCGCGACGATTCTCTCCCGCGCGAACCAGGCGGTCGCCACCCTCGAGCGCTACAAGTCGCGCCTGACCGAGGTCACCAACGCGCTCTCGGTCGTCGAGATCGAGGACTTCGTCACACTGCGCGACGCGCTGACCGTCGTGCAGCGTCTGGAGATGGTGCGCCGCGTGTCGGTGGAGATCGAACGCGACGTGCTCGAGCTCGGCACCGACGGCAGGCAGTTGGCGCTGCAGCTCGAGGAGCTGGTCGGCGACAACGACGTGGCGCGGCAGCTGGTGGTCCGCGACTACCTGGCCGGGTCCGGGCAGCCGACGACCGAGGCGGTCGAGAAGGCCCTCGCCGCGCTCGACAAGCTCACCGATGCGGACCTGCTGGACCTGACGACGCTGGCCCGCGCGCTCGGCTTCCCCGCGACGATCGAGGCGCTCGACTCCCCGATGAGCCCGCGCGGGTACCGGGTGCTCGCACGGGTACCGCGCTTGCAGTTCCACCAGGTGCACCGGCTGGTCGGCTCGTTCGGCACGCTGCAGGGCCTCCTCGCCGCGACCGCCGCCGACCTGCAGTCGGTGGAGGGCATCGGCGGCCTGTGGGCCCGGCACATCCGCGAAGGCCTGTCCCGGCTCGCCGAGACCTCGATCACCGGCCCGTTCGACTGAGCGCTCCGCGCTGTGCGTGATTTCCACCCTCCCTGGGGTGCCGATCACGCACAGGCCCCGGAGGCCCGTCAGCCCAGGTTGAACGGCTCCGGCGTGCTGCGCAGGGCGCCGAGCTGACCGACCACCGTGTAGGCACCGGGGCCGACCGGGTTCCGCGGCGCGGTGCAGCCCGGCTCCGAGGTCGCGCCCGACCACTTGACCGTGAACGCGGCCTGCTCCCCTGGCTTGAGGGTTCGCACGTCGGCAGCGGCGTTCGGGAAGCAGTCGGTGTTCGACCACAGCCGCTTCTGCCCGTCGAGGGTGTAGACCATCACCTGCTGCATGCCTGCGCCGAGATCGCGATCACAGGGAGCGTTGCCGATGTTGGTGACGACGATGCCGAACGACGGCTCCGTTCCCGCCGGGTAGTTCGGCTGGTCGGAGCTGACCTTGATCGCCAGGGAGTTGTCGGGGCACTGCCCGGCGGGCACCGCCGCCCCCGACACCGGGGTCGCGGCCGGAACCGAGGACCCCGATGCGTGATCGTCCGCGCCGGTCGAGACCGAGCCGGAGCCGGCGTCGGCGGAGGTCGACGTGGCGGAGGTCGACGTCGAGGTCAGGGAGGAACTCGCGGCCGCGGCTTCCGCGGACGGATTGTCGTCGCCACCGCCGCGAAGCGAGGTGACGATCAACACCACAACGATCAACGCGACCACCGCCACGCCGAGCGCAAGCATGCGGCGTCGCTGGTAGATCTCGGGGGGCAGCGGCCCGGAGGGTTCCAACACGGATACCACGGTAGGTGCCCGCGTCGACACCATCGCCCACCAGGTCCGGCGTGTCGCTCACACGGCGACGATCAGGCGGTCGCAACCTCGTCGACGACCTCGCCGATCTCACCGACCGCGCCGCGCAGCTTGATGCCTCCGTCGGAGAGCGCGTACGTGACGCCGACGATCGCGCAGGTGCCGTTGGCGACCCGCTCCGCGATGATCCGCGAGCGGTCCATCAGCAGGGATCCGGTCTCGACGACGTGCCTGCCCTCGAGCTCGTCGACGGTGTTCAGGCCCTCGTTGCGGCCCATCAGGATCGACGGCGCCACCCGCTCGACGATGCTGCGGATGAATCCACCGGGAACCTCGCCGCGGTCGAGCGCCTTGAGGGTGGCCGCGACCGCGCCGCAGTTGTCGTGGCCGAGCACGACGATCAGCGGGACGTTGAGGATGTCGACGGCGTACTCGATCGAGCCGAGCACGGAGCTGTCGACGACGTGACCGGCCGTGCGGACCACGAACATGTCGCCGAGGCCCTGGTCGAAGATGATCTCCGCGGCCACGCGGGAGTCACCGCAGCCGAACAGCACGGCGGTGGGGTGCTGTTCGGAGACGAGCTTGGCTCGGTCGGCAATGCCCTGGCTCGGGTGCAGCGAGGCGCCGTTGACGAAGCGGTCGTTACCCTGCTTGAGGGACTTCCAGGCCGAAATCGGGTTGGAGTTTGGCATGCCAGCCATTGTGCACCTGGCCACAAAGACGCTTTCACGGCGACCTGGCAAAACCGCGACGAGAGGGCATGACGATCCGGTGAATTCCTCCGCACTGATCCGCTGGTTCGAGCAGGAGGGGCGAGACCTGCCGTGGCGGCGCGAGGAGGTGACCGCCTGGCAGATCCTCATGAGCGAGATCATGCTGCAGCAGACACCCGTCGTCCGGGTGGCGCCGATCTGGGAGCAGTGGGTGGAACGCTGGCCCGTGCCGTCGGCGATGGCCGCGTCGAGCCAGGCCGAGGTGCTGCGCGCCTGGGGCAAGCTCGGTTACCCGCGCAGGGCACTTCGGCTGCACGAGTGCGCGCGAGTGCTGGCCACCGAGCACGGGGACGCGGTCCCCGCCGACGTGGACGTCCTGCTCGGCCTACCGGGGATCGGCGCGTACACCGCTCGTGCGGTCGCGTGCTTCGCCTACGGACAGCGAGTTCCCGTGGTGGACACCAACGTTCGCCGCGTGATCGCCCGCGCCGTACACGGTGCGGCCGAGCCGGGCAGCCCGTCCACCACCCGCGACCTGGCCGACGCCCAGGCGCTGCTCCCCCGCGCCAGGGCGAGAGCCGCGGTGTTCTCGGCCGCTCTCATGGAGCTGGGTGCGACCGTCTGCACCGCACGCAACGCCGACTGCGGCCGTTGCCCGCTGACCGAGTGCGCCTGGGTCGATGCGGGCCGCCCCGAGCACACCGGTCCCCCGCGCAAGGTGCAGAAGTTCGCGGGCACCGACCGCCAGGTGCGTGGACGACTGATGGACGTGCTGCGCGAGAGCCACGGGCCCGTCGAACGCGCGCGCCTGGACCTGGCGTGGACGACCGACCCCGCACAGCGGGACCGGGCACTGGACTCGTTGCTCGTGGACGGGCTGGTCGAGCAGACCGACGACGGGCTGTTCGCGCTGGCCGGCGAGGGCGACGCCGGGCGCTGACGACTGCCGCCGCGCGACAATGCCGACCGGCGGGCGATCCGCGGGCCCGGTCTAGTCGTCGTCGAGGCCGAGTTCGACGGCGCGGGTCAGCGCGGCGCCGAGGGCGTCCGCGTCCAGCACCAGGGTGCGCAGGGTCCTCGCCGCGACGAGCAGTGCGTCGAGATCGTCGCCGTAGACGCTCACCATTCCGGCCTCCGGATCGAATCCGACCGCGCCGAGAGTGGCGGGGGCCTGGTCGGTGAGTACCGCGCGAAGAGCGCCGGTGAAGTCGTATCCGGAGCCCTCGATGCCGTGCGCCTCCAATGCCGACCGGTGCTGGTGATACTCCGGGCCGCCGGGCGAGTAGATGATGCTGGAACTGCTGTCGCCGGTGACGAGCAGGACCGGACCGAGGGCGTCGAAATCGTTGGGCGTTGCCATGCCCGGACCGTACACAGGCGGTGCGACAGTGCGCCGCAGGCGTACGACAGTCACCACGTACCGGCAGCGCCCCGTGATCTCCACCACGCCACGCGGCGCCCGCACAACCGGCGCACCCATCCCACCAGGCAGTTCCCGCCGACCGTCGGGGCTCCGATATATACCCCCACTCGGTATGCCGTCGCGGCCGGGGCTCCTTCTTGCATCGCCTACCCCCCAGGGGTATGTTCGTCTCTGCAAGAGCCCCTACCCCCCATTGGTATAGGGCAGAATGAGAGAAGGAGACCGACATGACCACCATCGCGAACTACACCGTCACCGGCATGACCTGCGGCCACTGCGCGAGTTCGGTGCGCGAGGAGGTCGGCAAGATCGACGGGATCACCGCGATCGATGTCGATGTCCCCTCGGGCCGTCTCACTATCACCAGCACCGCCCCCCTCGTGGACGCCGCCGTGATCGACGCCGTCGACGAGGCCGGGTACACGGCCGCACCCGCACAGGTCCGGCCGTGAACACCGCAACCAAACTTGCCGGGTACGCCGGGGGCCTCGCCGTGGTCTTCACGGCGGCCCTCGGCCTCGGCGCCGCAACCGGCACCCCCACGGACGTGACCAGCGACCACGCCACCCACGAAGCCGCCGCCGACGCCGGTCACGCCGAGGCCGCGACACCCGCCGGCCTGCAGGTCGCGGAGCAGGGGTACACCCTGTCGGAGATCGCCGCCCCGGCCGCCGCGAACCAGCCCGGCGCCCTGACCTTCCGGATCGTCGGACCCGACGGCGCGCCGGTCACCGCGTTCGACGAGCTGCACGAGAAGCAGCTGCACCTGATCGCGGTCCGCACCGACACCAGCGGGTTCCGGCACGTGCACCCGACCCTGGGCGCGGACGGCACCTGGTCCATCGACTGGACCTGGGCCCGCGGCGGCACCTACCGGGTGTTCGCCGACTTCCAGCCCAGCGGCGGTCCCGGCCAGCTCACCCTCGGCCGCAACGTCGATGTCGCAGGCGACCTCGCCCCCACCCCGCTACCCGCCCCGTCGCAGGTCGCGGAGGTCGACGGCTACCGGGTCACGCTGGGCGGCGACCTGACCACCGAGGGCGGACCGCTCACCCTGACGGTGGCCAAGGACGGCAGGCCCGTCACCGACCTGCAGCCGTACCTCGGCGCCTACGGCCACCTGGTCGCACTGCGCGCCGGCGACCTCGCGTACCTGCACGTGCACCCGCAGGGCGAGCCCGGCGACGGCGTCACCGCGCCCGGACCGGACATCACCTTCCACGCCCAGGCCCCGAGCGACGGCAGCTACCGCCTGTACCTCGACTTCCAGCACGAGAACGTGGTCCGCACAGCGGAATTCACCGTCGCGACGGGTACCACCGAGCAGGCCGCACCGGCCGCACCCCGGCCCGCCACCGGCGGCCACGGACACTGACAGTCTCACCGGAGAGGAGTCACGATGAACCCCGTCACGCACGCGCCGGCCGACGGACAGGTCGAGTTGCTGATCGGCGGCATGACCTGCGCGTCCTGCGCGGCCCGCATCGAGCGCAAGCTCAACAAGATCGACGGGGTGCGCGCCACCGTCAACTACGCGACGGAGAAGGCCCGGGTCGACATCGACGGCGACGTGACTGCCGAGGAGCTGGTCGCGGCCGTCGAGCAGGCCGGCTACAGCGCCACCCTGCCGACCCCCGCGAGCACGGCCCCCGGCGCCGCCGCATCGGCGGAGGACGACCCGACCGCGGCCCTGCGCCGCCGCCTGCTGATCTCGGCGGTGCTGAGCATCCCGGTGATCGCGATGGCGATGGTCCCGGCGCTGCAGTTCACCAACTGGCAGTGGCTCTCGCTGACCCTCGCCGCGCCCGTCGTGGTCTGGGGCGCATGGCCGTTCCACAAGGCCGCCTGGACCAACCTGCGGCACGGCGCCGCCACCATGGACACCCTCGTGTCGATGGGCACCCTCGCGGCCCTCGGCTGGTCGCTGTACGCACTGTTCTGGGGCACCGCAGGCGTGGCCGGCATGACGCACCCGTTCGAGCTGACCATCTCCCGCACCGACGGCGCGGGCAACATCTACCTCGAGGCCGCGGCGGGCGTGACCACGTTCATCCTCGCGGGCCGCTACTTCGAGGCCAGGTCCAAGCGTCGCGCCGGGGCGGCGCTGCGCGCCCTGCTCGAGCTCGGCGCCAAGGAGGTCTCGGTGCTGCGCGGCGGGGTCGAACAGCGCATCCCCGTCGACCAGCTCGCCGTCGGCGACGAGTTCATCGTGCGTCCCGGCGAGAAGATCGCCACCGACGGCGAGGTGACCGAGGGTTCGTCCGCGGTCGACGCCGCGATGCTGACCGGCGAATCCGTTCCGGTCGAGGTCGGACCGGGCGATGCGGTGGTCGGCGCCACGGTGAACGTGGGCGGCCGGATCGTGGTGCGCGCCACCAGGATCGGTTCGGACACCCAGCTCGCGCAGATGGCGAAGCTGGTCGAGGACGCGCAGACCGGCAAGGCCCAGGCTCAGCGCCTGGCGGACAAGATCTCCGGGATATTCGTCCCGATCGTGATCGCCCTGTCGGTGGCGACCCTGGGCTACTGGATCGGCACCGGCGGCTCGATCGCCGCCGCCTTCACCGCCGCCGTCGCCGTGCTCATCATCGCCTGCCCGTGCGCCCTTGGCCTGGCCACACCGACCGCCCTCATGGTCGGCACCGGCCGCGGCGCGCAGCTCGGCATCCTGATCAAGGGACCCGAGGTGCTCGAGTCCACCCGGCGCGTGGACACCGTGGTGCTGGACAAGACCGGCACCGTCACCACCGGCAAGATGACCCTGCAGGACGTCGTCGCGGGCGAGGGCGTGGACGCCGACGAGCTGCTGCGGCTGGCCGGGGCGCTCGAGGACTCCTCCGAGCACCCGATCGCGCAGGCGATCGCCAAGGGCGCCCGCGAGCGGGTCGCGGCGGGCGCAGCGACGGGGAACGCGGCCGGCGAGCTTCCCGCCGTGGCCGAGTTCGCCAACATCGAGGGCCTGGGCGTGCAGGGCATCGTCGACGGCCACGCGGTGATCGTGGGCCGGGCCCGCCTGCTGGCGGACTGGGCGCAGCCGCTGACCGCCGAACTCGAAACGGCCATGCGCGCAGCCGAATCCGCAGGCAAGACCGCCGTCGCGGTCGGCTGGGACGGCCAGGCTCGCGGCGTGCTCGTGGTCGCGGACGCGGTCAAGGCCACCTCCGCCGAGGCGATCGAGCAGCTGCGGGCGCTGGGACTGACCCCGATCATGCTCACCGGCGACAACGCCGCCGCGGCGCGCACCATCGCCGACCAGGTCGGGATCGACGAGGTGATCGCCGAGGTGCTCCCGCAGGACAAGGTCGAGACCGTCAAGCGACTGCAGGCCGAGGGCCGGGTCGTCGCGATGGTCGGCGACGGCGTCAACGACGCGGCCGCCCTCGCCCAGGCCGACCTCGGCCTGGCGATGGGCACCGGCACCGACGTCGCGATCGAGGCCAGCGACCTGACCCTGGTCCGCGGGGACCTGCGGGCCGCGGCGGACGCGATCCGCCTGTCCCGCAAGACCCTCGGCACCATCAAGGGCAACCTGTTCTGGGCGTTCGCCTACAACGTGGCCGCCCTGCCGCTGGCGGCGGCGGGCCTGCTGAACCCGATGCTGGCCGGCGCCGCGATGGCCTTCTCCTCGGTCTTCGTGGTCAGCAACAGCCTGCGGCTACGCAGGTTCCGCTCCACCGCGACGTAGCAGGCAGGCGGTGAACCCTGAGGGC
>NZ_JBHZAH010000101.1:0-18337 GCF_042754225.1 Rhodococcus sp. NPDC059234 | reverse complement strand
GCGGCCGCCCCGCGGTTCTCTGGTCACCGGTTCGGGGCCCCGGGCCCGCCCGGGCCGCCGATACCGGCGGACGGGGCTCTACTTGCTGGTCGGCCGGCCCACCTCGTAGGTGCCGGAGTCGTCGGTGAAGGTCACCGTGACCTTCTGCGGCTCACCCTTGACCTTCAGCGTGCAGGTGAAACTCGCGCCCTTCTCGACCTTCTGGCCGGCGGGACAGGACACGTCGGTGATGTTGGTGATTCCGTAGGACCCGGTGAGCACCTGCGCGACGCCCTTCTGCGCGGCCGTCTGGTCCAGGGTGGTGCCGCGGTTCAGGAGCAGGACCGCGGCGAGTACACCCGCGACCACGACCACCGCGCCGACCCCGAGCCCGATCCACAGCGGCAGTTTCGACTTCGCGCCCGCGGGCGCGCCGGGGTAATGCTGCTGCGGGTAGGCGCCGGTCGGGTACTGCCCTTGCGGGTACTGAGTCTGGGGGTACTGAGCCGAGGGGTACTGCGGCTGGGCGTACTGACCCGGCTGCGGCTGCGCGGGGTAGGACGCCTGGGGGTACGGACCGGGGTACTGCTGCTGCGGAGGGTAGGCCGCCTGATAGGCCTGCTGCGCGACCGGCCCGGCCACCGCCTCACCCTGCTGTGGGTACTGGCCCGGATACGGGTACTGCGCCTGGGGTTGCGGAGCCTGCGGAGAGGCGGGCTGCTGGTACTGCGGCGGGGCGGGCTGCGCGCTCCACGCCTGCTGTCCCCACTGCTGCTGCCCGGGCTGCTGCGGGTACTGGCCCGGCGGGACCTGCCCGGCCGGTCCGGGCTGGGGCCACTGCTGCGTAGGCGCGGGCTCGGGTGGTGCGCCCTGCTCCACGGGCGGTGCCTGCGGCGCCGGAGTGGGCGCCTGTGCCTCGTCCTCCTGGTGACCCGCGACCTGCTTGTCGGGGTCGGTGGGTCCACTTTCCGGGCCGCTCATCCTGCCTCCACTCACATACTGTCGCCGTTCACGACTGGTCCCCCGCCGCACCCGCCGCGATGTCGCGTCCGGTGATCCGACAGCCAGCGAATCAAATCACATCAGCCCCGCTCAGGCCGCGTCGACCGCCACGACACCCCGGCGAATCGCGCCGACGGCCTTGGATGCCGCGGCGCGCACCGCGGGATCCGGTGCAGTCATGTGCACCTGGTCGAGCAGGTCGATCACCTGCCGACACCAGCGCACGAAATCGCCTGCCGACAGGGCCTGCCCGCGATCGCCTGCGGCCATCAGCGCGTCGACCAACGGTTCGCCCCGGGCCCACTTGTACACCGCGGTGACGAAGCCGAGATCGGGTTCGCGCGTCAGCGGCAGCTTGTGCCGGACCTCGTCGACACGGAGTCCGGACCACAACTGGACCGTGAGCCCCACCGCATGCCGGATCGGCGCGGTCGGGCCTCGGTCCCCGGTGTCCGCGTCCTGACGGGACTCGTAGACCATCGCCGAGACCACCGCGGCCAACTCGGCGGGCGCGAGGCCCTTCCATGTTCCGTGCCGCAGGCATTCGGCGACGAGCAGGTCGCTCTCGGAGTAGATCCGGCTCAGGCGGCGGCCGTGCTCGGTCACCGCGTGGCCTTCCGCTTCGACGTATCCCCGCTCGGCGAGCAGTCGCAGGATGCGGTCGAAGGTCCGGGCCAGCGAATTCGTCGTGGCGGCGACCTTCTGGCGCAGGGTCTCGGTCTCGCGGGCGAGCTTGTTGTAGCGCTCGCCGATGTTGCTGAGCCGGTCCCGGTCGGGGTCGGTGTGGCACGGGTGCGAGCGCAACGCGCGCCGCAGCGTCGCCAGTTCACGGTCGCTGGCGGCGGGCGACTTGCGCTTGCTGTAGCGGCCGGGCGGCACGATGCCGGTGCTGCGCAACGCCGACGCCAGGTCACGGCGACTGCGGCCGGTTCGGTGGTCGACGTGGCGCGGTAGTCGCATGCTGCCCAACGCCTTTGCCGGCGAGGGGAAGTCGGCCGCGGAGATCCGGCCCGCCCACTTGTCCTCGGTCAGCACCAGTGGACGCGGGTCCTTCGGATCGGTGTCGGTTTCGAGCACGACCGCCAGCCCCGACCGCCTGCCGACCGGGATGGCGATCACGTCGCCGCGTCGCAGCGAGGTCAACGACGTCACCGCGGCCTGCCTCTTGTCGGTGCGGCCCTGTCGCTCGAGCTGACGCTCGCGGGCCTTGACCCGCTCGCGCAGCTGCGCGTACTCGAAGAACTCGCCGTCGACGCCGCCGAGCTGATCCCGCAGCTTTGCCAGCGCCTCCTCGTCCCGCTCGATCGCTCGGACCATGCCGACCACCGAGCGGTCGGCCTGGAACTGCGCGAACGAGCGCTCGAGCAGTGCGCGTGACTCCACCGCGCCCATCCGGTCGATCAGGTTGATCGACATGTTGTACGACGGCTTGAACGAACTCCGCAGCGGGAAGGTGCGGGTGGAGGCGAGGCCGGCGACCTCGGTCGCCTCGACACCCGGCTGCCACAGCACCACCGCGTGCCCCTCCACGTCGATGCCGCGGCGGCCGGCCCGGCCGGTGAGCTGGGTGTACTCCCCCGGCGTCAGCTCGGCGTGGGTCTCGCCGTTGTACTTGACGAGCCGCTCGAGGACCACGGTGCGGGCCGGCATGTTGATGCCGAGCGCGAGGGTCTCCGTCGCGAAGACCGCGCGGACCAACCCCTTGACGAACAGTTCCTCCACGGTGTGACGGAAGGCGGGCAACATGCCGGCGTGATGCCCGGCGATGCCCCGTTCGAGGCCCTCGCGCCACTCCCAGTAGCCCAGCACGGCGAGGTCGTGCTTCGGCAGGTCGCCGGTGTGACGGTCGATGATCTCCGCGATCTCGGCCGCCTGCTCGTCGGTGGTCAACCGCAGCCGGGAGCGCAGGCACTGGACGACCGCCGCGTCGCAGCCGGCGCGGCTGAAGATGAACGTGATCGCGGGCAGCAGGCCCTCCTCGTCGAGGCGGGCGATCACCTCGGGACGCGGCAGCGGGCGATGGTTGTTGCTCTGGTAGCCGCCGCGTCCGCGACCACGCGGCTCCCAGGACTCCATCCGGTCGAGGGCCTGGCGCTGCTTGAGGTGCCGCACCAGTTCCTGGTCGACCACCAGTCGTGCGGTCGGGTCCGCCGACTGCGCCGAGTTGTCGAACAGGTCGAACAGCCGCCTGCCGACCATGATGTGCTGCCACAGCGGGACCGGCCGCACCTCGTCGACGACGATCTCGGTGTCACCGCGCACCGTCTCCATCCACGCGCCGAACTCCTCGGCGTTGCTGACGGTCGCGGACAGGCTCACCAGCCGGACATCCTGCGGCAGGTGCAGGATGACCTCCTCCCACACCGCACCGCGGAACCGGTCGGCCAGGTAGTGCACCTCGTCCATCACCACGTGCGAGAGCCCCCGCAAGGTCGGCGAGTCGGCGTAGAGCATGTTGCGCAGCACCTCGGTGGTCATCACGACGACCGGCGCCTCGGGGTTGATGCTCAGGTCGCCGGTGAGCAGACCGACGGATGCCTTGCCGTACCGGTCGACCAGGTCTGCGTACTTCTGGTTGCTCAGCGCCTTGATCGGCGTGGTGTAGAAGCACTTGCGGCCGGACACCAGCGCGAGGTGCACCGCGAACTCGCCGATCACGGTCTTGCCCGCCCCGGTCGGCGCGCACACCAGCACCCCGTGACCGGCCTCCAGCGCGCGACACGACTCGGCCTGGAAGCCGTCGAGGGGAAAGCTCAGCTGCGCGGCGAAGACCTCGAGTTCCACCCCGTCAGGTTAGCCAACATCCGCGGCGGGGCGGGTGCGGGGAACCATCACCCGGTCAGACCGACCGATGGTTCCCCTCGCCCGCGCGAATCCGGGTCAGAGCGTGTCGGAGTAGTCGTCGATCCGGGTCGGGGTATCGATGCCGGAGGTCTCGCCCAGCGGCGAGGCCTCCTCGTCGTCGAGGGCTCCCCAGCCCTGTGTCGCGAGCTTGGCCTTGCGCCCGTCGTTGAGGCGCGCGATCTGGACGGCGAACTCGAACAGGACGGTCAGTGCGAGCGCCAGCGCCAGCATCGAGAACGGGTCCTGGCCGGGCGTGGCGACCGCCGCGAACACGAACAGCGCCATGATGAGGCCGCGCCGCCACGCCTTGAGCTTCTCGTAGCTGAGGACCCCGACGAAGTTCAGCGCGACGATGAGCAGCGGGATCTCGAAGCTGACCCCGAAGATGATCAGCAGATTGATGATGAAGCCGAAGTACTCGGCACCGCTCAGCGCGGTGATCTGCACGTTGTCGCCGATGGTGAGCAGGAAGTGCAGCGCCTTGGCGACCACCACGTAGGCGAGCACCGCACCGGTCGCGAAGAGGGCTGCGCCCGCCACCACGAAGCCGATCGCGTAGCGGCGTTCCTTCGAGTACAGCCCGGGGGTGACGAACGCCCACAACTGGTACAGCCACACCGGGCAGGCCAGCACGATGCCGGCGGTCAGCGCCACCTTGAACCGCAGCATGAACTGCTCGAACGGCGACGTGGCCAGCAAGCGGCAGGTCCCGTCGTGGGTGAGATCGGCACGGCTCGTATCCGGCAAGGAGCAGTAAGGACCACGCAGCAGCTCGCCGAGGCTCTCGACGCCGAAGATCTGATGGGAGTACCAGAAGAAACCGAAGGCGGTCGTCACGACGATGGCCAGCATCGAGAGCAACAGCCGCGTCCGCAGCTCGTAGAGGTGATCGATCAACGACATCGTGCCGTCGGGATTGACCCTGCGCCTGCTGCGCCGGGGGTCGAAAGGGATACGCACTGTGAGCCCTAGTTCTGGTCAGCCATCGGCCCGGGGCACACAGCGCGCCCCGGGGTCACTCTGTGTACGGACTAGGACGTCCGGGGCTCGGTGTGCTGAGCGGCCGTGTTCGGAGTCTCGGCGGCGGGCGCGGCCGCGGGCAGCTGGGCGACGGGCTGCTCGGCAGGTGCGGCCGCGGCGGGGGCACCGCCGTCGTTCTGCATCTCCTTGACCTCGCTCTTGAAGATCCGCAGCGAACGCCCGAGCCCGCGAGCTGCGTCGGGCAGCTTCTTCGAACCGAACAGGATGACGACCACAAGCGCCACAATGGCCCAGTGCGCGGGGCTCAGACTGCCCATTTCAACCTCCATAGATCAGATGGCTCGATGCTACCGGACCCACGCCCCCCAGTCCCGGGTGATCGCTGGGACTCAGCTGTCCGATTTCCGCTCGCCGCCGACCGACCCGGCGGTGCCGTCCGCCGACTGCCGGTACGCCGCGAGCGCGGCGACCGCCCTCGAGCGCACCGCCTCGGACAGTTCGGCCGGTCCGAGCACCCGCACGCCCGGCCCGAAACCGGCCATCAGTCGGGCCATCCAGTCCAGCGAACCGAACCGCATCGATGCCTCGATCGATCCGTCCTCGTGGACCACCTCCCCGGTCATCGGGTAGTAGTCCATCACCCAGGCGTGGTCCGGGGCGATCGCGAGTCGCGCCTGCGGCAGGGTGTCGTCGTCGTGGAACAGGTCCATCGCGTGCGCGTCGTCGCGAGCGTCCGCCGGTGCCCGCGCCGGTTCCGGCAACTCGGAGGCCGCGTCGATGCGGTCGAACCGGAACAGCCGGACCCCGGCCGCCTCGCGACACCAGGCCTGGAGATAGCTGTTGTTGTCCACGAGCACGATTCGCACCGGGTCCACCACCCGCTCGGTGACCGCGTCGCGGGAGGCCGAGAAGTAGGTGATCTCGAGGGCCCGCCCCCGGCGCACCGCGGAGCGCACCGTCGCAGCGATCGGGCTCTCCGCCTCCGGACGCCGTCCTGCCTGCGCGATGCCGCCCGCCGCCGCCACCCCGGCGGCCGACTCGATCTTGGCGATCGCGCCCTCGACGGCGGTCGGGTCCGCGGTCCCCGGCATCTCGACGAGCGACCGCAGCGAGATGAGCAGCGCGGTGGCCTCGGTCGAGGTCAGGCGCAGCGGCCGGTCGATCCCCGCCGAGAAGGTGACGTCGACGGTCTCCTCGGCGAAGGACAGGTCGATCAGGTCACCGGGGCCGTAACCGGGCAGCCCGCACACCCAGAGCTGGTTCAGGTCGTTCGTCAGCTGGGTGACGCTCACACCGAGTTCGGCGGCGGCCTCGGCCTTCGTGATCCCCGGGTTCGCGATGAAGTACGGGACCATGTTCAGCAGCCGGGGCAGCCGATGGGCCAGTCGTTGGCTCATCGATCCACCTCCGTGACCCCCGCTGCGGCACGCAGCCGGCCCATCACGTCCTCCCGCAGCTCGGCCGGCTCGAGCACCAGCGCATCTTCCCCGTATCCGGCGATCAGCCGGGCGATCCAGTCCCAGGACCGGACCGGGACCTCGAGCACGATGCCCACACGGTCGCCGATGAGCCGGGTACCGACCGGCCTGCCGAGGCGGCGCAGTTCCTGCGCCCGCCCGTCTCGCACCACGACGGTGGCGGTGCCCGTCACACCCGCGGTCCCGACCGTGCGGTTGACGATCTCACGCAGGTCGGTGCCGGCCGGCTTGTGCACGGCGTTGCCGGGACCGAAGGCGGTGACGTCGTCGCCGATCCGGGACAGTCGGAAGGTCCGGGGGGCCTGCCGGTCGACGTCGTGCCCGACCAGATACCACCGCCCGTCGTGGGTGACCACGCCCCACGGCTCGACCGTCCGCGTGGTGAACGGCTCGTTGCGGGCGGACCGGTGCTCGAAGCGCACGGCTCGTCCCTCGTCGATGGCCGCCAGCAGCTTCTCGAGCGCGGGCTCGGATCCGCGGATGCGGGCAGGCAGCGCGGTGAACAGGGCCGAGGCCGAGTCCTGGTCGACCACCACGCCGGCGGCCCGCAGTTTGAGCACCGCCCCCTGCGCCGCGGAGGTCAGTTCCGGCGATTCGAGCAGCTGCACCGCGATCGCGACGGCGGCGGCCTCCTCGCTCGTGAGATCGATCTCGGGGAGTTCGTAGGCGTCGCGGTTGATGCGGTATCCCTCGACGGTGCCGTACCGGGAGGCCTGTCCGGTCTCGAGCGGCACTCCGAGATCACGCAGCTCGTTCTTGTCCCGCTCGAACATCCGGCTGAAGGCCTCGTCGCTGACCGACTCGTCGTAGCCTGCGACGCTGCGCCGGATCTTCTCCGCCGTCAGGAACTGCCGGGTCGAGAGCAGACAGATGACGAGATTCATCAACCGCTCGACTTTGCTGATCGCCACGGATCAGCAGCCTAGTGGCCGCACGCGCACCGCCGCCCGGTACGTCGAGGAGAGCCGATCACATCGACGCGATCAGGCGCTCGACCCGCTCGTCGACGGACCGGAACGGGTCCTTGCACAGCACCGTGCGCTGGGCCTGGTCGTTGAGCTTGAGGTGCACCCAGTCCACCGTGAAGTCCCGGCCCGCGTCCTGCGCCGCGGAGATGAACTCCCCGCGCAACTTGGCCCGGGTGGTCTGTGGCGGGGTGTTGACCGCCGCGTCGATCTGCTCGTCCTCGGTGACCCGTTTCGCGAGCCCCTTGCGCTGCAGCAGGTCGAACACGCCGCGTCCCCGCTTGATGTCGTGGTACGCGAGGTCGAGCTGGGCGATCTTCGGGTCCGCGAGCTCCAGGTTGTGCTTGTCCTGGTACCGCTGGAACAGCTTGCGCTTGATCACCCAGTCGATCTCGGTGTCGACCTTCGCGAAGTCCTGGGCCTCGACCGCGTCGAGGGTGCGGCCCCACAGGTCCACCACTTGGTCGACCTGAGGGTCGTGCTCGCGGTTGCGCAGGTGCTCGACGGCCCGGGTGTAGTACTCGCGCTGGATGTCGAGCGCGCTGGCCTGGCGCCCGCCCGCGAGCCGGACCTGCCGCTTGCCGGTCATGTCGTGACTGACCTCGCGGATCGCCCGGATCGGGTTGTCGAGGGCGAAGTCGCGGAACGAGACGCCCGCCTCGATCATCTCCAGCACCAGTGCCGCGGTGCCGACCTTGAGCATCGTGGTGGTCTCGGACATATTGGAGTCACCGACGATTACGTGCAGCCGGCGGTACTTCTCCGCGTCCGCGTGCGGCTCGTCGCGGGTATTGATGATCGGCCGGGACCGGGTGGTCGCCGAGGAGACGCCCTCCCAGATGTGTTCGGCGCGTTGCGACAGGCAGAACGTGGCGGCCTTGGGTGTCTGCAGCACCTTGCCCGCGCCGCAGATCAGCTGCCGGGTGACCAGGAACGGCAGCAGCACGTCGGAGATCCGGGAGAACTCCCCCGCCCGCACCACGAGGAAGTTCTCGTGGCAGCCGTAGGAGTTGCCCGCCGAATCGGTGTTGTTCTTGAAGAGATAGATGTCGCCGCCGATGCCCTCCTCGGCGAGCCTCTCCTCCGCGTCGATCAGCAGATCCTCGAGCACACGCTCGCCGGCCCTGTCGTGGGTGACGAGCTGAACCAGGCTGTCGCACTCCGCCGTCGCGTACTCCGGATGCGAACCGACGTCGAGGTACAACCGAGCGCCGTTGCGGAGGAAGACGTTGGAGCTGCGGCCCCAGGACACCACACGCCGGAACAGGTAGCGGGCCACCTCGTCGGGGCTCAGCCTCCTGTGACCGTGAAAGGTGCAGGTAACACCGAACTCGGTCTCAATACCCATGATTCGTCGCTGCACACCTCGACAGTACAACGCCGAACGGGTTTGCCACCCTGTTCGCGCCGTGCCTTCTGGCCCTACCGTGGGAACGTGGCCGAAGTGAGATCTTTCCTCGAACATACCGACCGGAATGTCATGCGCCGGAGCGTGAATCTGCGACCGTCGAGGGTGGACGGTGGCCTGCGTGCGCTGAGCACCGCGGCGAACCACAGCGTGCTCTGGATGGGGGTCGCGGCCGCAATGAGCCTGACCGGCCCCCGCGCCCGCCGGGCCGCGATCCGCGGCCTGCTGTCGGTGGCCGGCGCCAGTGCGCTGTCGAACGCGGTACTCAAGCCGCTGTTCCCCCGACGTCGTCCTCCCGCGGGAACCGAGGAGTTCGCGCAGCGACGCGGGTTGCCCGCCCCCCGGTCGTCGTCGTTCCCGTCCGGGCACTCCGCCTCGGCTGCGGCGTTCGTCACCGGCGTGGCACTCGAGTACCCGGCGGTGGGCGCAGCGGTGGCCCCGCTCGGCGCCGCCGTCGCCTATTCGCGGGTGCACACCGGTGTGCACTGGCCCTCCGACGTCGTGGTGGGTGCCGCGGTGGGCGGTGTGCTCGCGTGGACGACCCGTCGCTGGTGGGCGGTCCGCGACCAGGAGCCGGCGACGCTGGGGCCGGATCACCCCGCCCAGGCGCTCGCCGAGGGCGACGGCATGGTCGTCTTCGTCAACGCCGGTTCCGGCGCCGGGGACGACGACACCCGCGCGGAGGTGGAGGAGCACCTTCCCCGCGCACCAATCGTGGAGCTCGACTCCGACGGGGACTTCGGGGACCAGATCGACGAGGTGGTGTCCGCCCGCTCCCCCGGGGCGCTCGGTGTGTGCGGCGGGGACGGGACGGTCGTGACCGTCGCGAGCGCGGCTGTGCGGCACGGCCTTCCGCTCGCGGTCTTCCCCGGGGGCACCCTCAACCATTTCGCCCGGGACGCCGGAGTCGGCGACGTGTCCTCGACGGCACTGGCTGTCGCGGAGGGCAGCGCCGAGCTCGTCGATCTCGGCGCGGTCCGGATCGACGGCGGAGCGGAGGCGACGTTCGTCAATACCGCCAGCCTCGGTGGCTACCCGGAGGCGGTCCGGTTGCGCGAGCGGTGGGAGTCCCGACTCGGGAAGTGGCCGGCCGCAGCGTGGGCGATGGTCCGGGTTGTCAGGTCCGCACAGCCGCTGCCGATGTCGATCGACGGCGTCGATCGTTCGGTGTGGATGCTGTTCGTGGGCAACGGGCGGTACTCCCCCTCCGACCAGGTGCCGATGTCACGGCCGGAGCTTCACCGGGGCACCCTGGACGTGCGCTACCTGCGCGCCGATCGCCGACTGTCCCGACTGAAGCTGGCCGCCGCAGCGCTGACCGGCACCCTGGGTTCCTCCCACGTCTACGTGCAGGAGAACGTGCGGTCGCTGACGGTCGAGGTCGCGGGCGACTCGGTCGCGCTGGCGACCGACGGCGAGGTGATCGCCGACGGTCGCCGGTTCGAGTTCCGAAGCGAGACCGAACGTGTCGTGATCTACCGCAAGATCTAGTCGGACTGGCCGGGTTCGCCGTTGGCGGGTCCGTCGCCCTCGGCGCCGGTCCCGGGGTCCGCTTCGACGGCCGGCTCCGCGGGGGGCGTTGCCTTCGGCAGGAGCGATTCGAGTGCCGCGCCGGTGAGCCGCTTGAAGGCGCGCCGCGGCCGCGACTGGTCGAGGACCGCGACCTCGAGCGCCTGCACCCCGATGACGCGACGCTCGGTCTCGCCGTTGCCCGGGACCGCGGTGCCGACCTGCAGCGCATTGACGGCGACCTCGACGGCGCCGGCCAACGGCAGCTCCGGCTGGTACGACTCCTTGAGCACGGTGACGATCGGTTCGGTCGCACCACCCATCACCACGAACTGCTGCTCGTCGACGATCGACCCGTCGTAGGTGATGCGGTATAGCTGGGCGGGCCGCGACTGCTCCGGCCTGCCGACCTCGGCCACGCACAGTTCCACCTCGTACGGCTTCGGCTGCTCGGTGAAGATGGTGCCGAGGGTCTGCGCGTACGCGTTGGCGATCGACCGCCCGGTGACGTCCCGCCGGTCGTAGGAGTAGCCGCGCATGTCGGCGTGCATGATGCCGGCCCTGCGAAGGTTCTCGAACTCGTTGTACTTGCCCACCGCGGCGAACCCGAGGCGGTCGTACAGCTCGCTCACCTTGTGCAGCGACGACGAAGGATTCTCCGCGACGAACAGCACGCCGTCCGCGTAGGTCAGCACGACGACGCTGCGGCCGCGCGCAATTCCCTTGCGCGCCAACTCCGAGCGATCCCGCATGATCTGCTCGGCCGAGGCGTAGTACGGCAGCGTCACGGGGTACCCCCTGCTTCCTGTGTGCGGTCGGCGATGACGGCCCGAGCGAGTTCGGCGGCACGTTCCTCGGGCACCTCGACGGCGCCGTCGGCGGTGACCACGACCGCGGTCGGGTACAGCCCGCGGCTCAGATCCGGACCACCGGTCGCGGAGTCGTCGTCCGCGGCGTCGTAGAGCGCCTCGACCGCCGCGCGCAGGGCGGTGGCCTCGTCACCGTTCGGGTCGTAGATCTTCTTCAGCGAGGACTTGGCGAACAGCGATCCCGATCCGACCGCGTGGTACCCCGCACGCTCCTCGTACCGGCCGCCGACCACGTCGTAGGACACGATCCGCCCGGCCCGATCGGGATCCGTCGCATCGAGGTCGAAACCGACCAGGAGCGGGACCACCGCGAGTCCCTGCATCGCCGCGCCGAGGTTGCCGCGGACCATCGAGGACAGGCGGTTTGCCTTGCCGTCGAAGGTCAGCGGAACGCCCTCGATCTTCTCGTAGTGCTCGAGTTCGACGGCGAACAGCCGCACCAGTTCGATCGCCACCCCGGCGGTACCGGCGATTCCGGCCGCCGAGTAGTCGTCGGTGACGTAGACCTTCTCCACGTCCCGGCTCGCGATCAGGTTGCCCATGGTGGCTCGACGGTCACCCGCGATCAGCACACCGCCGGCGAAGGTCAGCGCGACGATCGTCGTGCCGTGCGGGGCGATGTCGGACCGATCCATCTGCTCACCCCTTCCACCGGAGGCGGATCCACGGCCGATTCCATTCTCCGGCAGCAGATCCGGCGCGTGAACGCGCAGGTGCTCGGAGAACGAGGACAGCTGCGAACCGAAATGCAGCCGCTCGCCCCCCACCGCGGAACGCGACGCCGGATGGTCTGCCGTCACTGGCCGCCCTTTTGCACGTACGCGCGCACGAAGTCTTCGGCGTTCTCCTCGAGCACGTCGTCGATCTCGTCGAGCAGGTCGTCGGTGTCCTCGGCCAGCTTCTCGCGCCGTTCCTGGCCCGCCGCGCCGTCGCCGATCGGGGCATCGTCGTCGTCGCCACCGCCGCTGCGTTTGGTCTGCTCCTGAGCCATAGCCGCCGACCTCCTCGTATGTCGTGCACAACTACCTGCGCACCAGTGTGCGCCCGTGCTGGGACCTTCACCCTACCGAGCGGGACCGACACTGCGGGTTTTCGTGGCCGTGTCGTGCCCCGGCGGATCAGGAGGTGAGCGAGTCGACCAGGTCCGCTGCGGAATCCGCGGCCTCGAGCAGGGCCCCGACGTGCGCCTTGCTGCCCCGAAGAGGTTCCAGGGTGGGAATGCGCACCAGCGAGTCCCGACCGAGATCGAAGATCACCGAGTCCCAGCTCGCGGCGGCGATGTCGGCGCCGAACCGGCGCAGGCACTCGCCGCGGAAGTAGGCCCTGGTGTCGGTCGGCGGGTTGTGCACCGCGTCGAGGACCTGCTGCTCTGTGACCAGCCGCTCGATCGAACCGCGCGCGACCATCCGGTTGTAGAGACCCTTGTCGAGGCGCACGTCGGAGTACTGCAGGTCCAGCATGTGCAGCTTGGGCGCCGACCAGGACAGGCCCTCCCGGCTGCGGAAGCCGTCGAGGATGCGCAGTTTGGCCGGCCAGTCGAGCAGGTGGGCGCACTCCATGGGGTCCCGCTCGAGCAGGTCGAGGACCATCGCCCACTTGTCGAGCAGGTCGGCCACCCGTGGGTCGTCGCTGCCGTGCCGGTCGGTGAACGCCGCGACCCGATCGAGATAGATCCGTTGCAGGGCAAGGCCGGTCAGTTCGCGACCGTCGGCGAGGGCGACCGTCTGCCGCAACGTCGGGTCGTGACTGATGAGGTGGACGGCGGTGACGGGCCGGGCCAGTTGCAGGTCGGACAGGTCGACCCCGGCCTCGATCAGATCCAGCACGAGCGCCGTCGTGCCGACCTTGAGGTAGGTCGACATCTCGGCCAGGTTCGCGTCGCCGATGATCACGTGCAGCCGGCGGTACTTGTCGGCGTCCGCGTGCGGTTCGTCGCGGGTGTTGATGATGCCCCGCTTGAGGGTGGTCTCGAGACCGACCTCGACCTCGATGTAGTCGGCCCGCTGGGACAGCTGGAAACCGGCCTCGTCGCCGGACTGCCCGATGCCAACCCGGCCGGACCCGCAGATCACCTGCCGGGAGGCGAAGAACGGCGTCAGGCCCGCGATGATCGCCGAGAACGGGGTCTCCCGCGAGCAGAGGTAGTTCTCGTGAGTTCCGTACGAGGCGCCCTTGCCGTCGACGTTGTTCTTGTACAACTGAAGTCGCGGGGCGCCGGGAACGCTCGAGGCGTGCCGGGCGGCCGCCTCCATGACGCGTTCACCCGCCTTGTCCCAGATCACGGCGTCGAGCGGATCGGTGACCTCCGGCGCCGAGAACTCGGGGTGCGCGTGATCGACGTACAGTCGCGCGCCGTTGGTGAGGATCATGTTGGCCGCACCGACCTCGTCGGCGTCGATCACCGGGGCCGGGCCGTTGAAGCGGCCCAGATCGAATCCTCGCGCGTCGCGCAGCGGCGACTCCACCTCGTAGTCCCACCGCGTGCGTTTGGCCCGCGGTACCCCCGCTGCGGCCGCGTACGCGAGCACGGCCTGGGTGGAGGTCAGGATGGGGTTCGCCGCCGGCTCCGTCGGGGAGGAAATCCCGTACTCGACCTCGATACCGATGATGCGCTGCATGACCAGAAGCCTAGATCGTCGACGCAGTGGACATTTCGACCGTCGGCCGCCGTCGGCGCGCCGCCGCCCGGCCCGTCCCCTCCAGGCGGTCTCTAGATCCGCAGGATGCGAGGGCCGGCGCGGCCCGGTTCAAACGCCGATAAGTTGCGTTATGACATTATTGCTGGTGAAAAGGCGCTCCGGACGTTCCCTGACATACGCGTTCAAGCAGGGCACGCCGGGTTTCCGGGGAAGGGCCGCACGCCCGCCCGGCAACCGGCGGCGGTCACCGCGGTCAGTCGGTCGATCGGCTCCCGGACCTGGAGGGCCGGGATCAGCCCGTCCGACACGAGCGCGGTCTTGGCCGCCGGCGCGGTCGCACGGGCGTCGAGTGTTCCGCGAGCGCGGGCGAACGCGACGAGTTCGTCGTACTCCATCGACAACATCGCCTCGGTGGTCCGGTCCTCCGGTGCGAGCGCGGCGAAGTCCACGCCCGTCTCGTACTCGTGGCGAATCGCGTGCGGACCCTGGTCGCATGGGGGCTTGTTCAGGTCGATCCGGAACGTCGGCTGGTCCGGCGTCGGCGCAGTGATCGTGCCCGCGTCCGTGCAGAGGTAGTGCGAGATCCGGTCGCCGAGCGAGTGGAGGTAGATGCCCATCCGCGCATTCCAGGAGTTGTCACCGATCCAGGAGTCGAAGTCCTGCGATCGGACGGTACCCGAGATGACCTGCTGGCCGGTCTCGTTGGTGAACGGGACCGCGACGGGACTCACGACGCTGTACTGGCCATCGATCTGCGCCGGATGCGTGTCTCCGTAACACGTTGCGCCGGTGGCGTAGTCGCCGTTCGCGGAGGGATTGGTGAACCCTCCGGTGCAGAGCGGGGCGCCGCTGCCCGGACCGGCCATGGCCCAACGCCGCACGTGCGTGAGCATGACCTCGTGGCGGGTGTCGTCGACGTCGGGGCGCATTGCGCCCGATGCCGGACCGGGCATCGTCGGCAAGAAGTGGAAGAGGAATCCCCCGGTACTGAAGTGGGTGCGCACCAGGCCGCTGATGTCCTTGGTCGTCAGTGCCGACGCATCGGGCACCGGCCTGCCGCGGGTGTCGCGTGGGGCGAACGTGCCGAGGTCGGTCGCCTCGTCGTACGCCGCGATCCAGTACGCGTCCCGCTCGGAGAAGCCGACGCTGCGGGCGATGATGTAGGTCGAGTCCGTGTGCACGAGGCTGCGTCCACCGAGCGGACGGCGCAGCGTGAACCCGTACGTCGCGAACGCCTGGAGCCCGCAGATCGGCGCGTCCGCGTCGTCGAGCGGGCACGGTGGTGGCAGCGGACCGCAGTTGTAGGCGGGGCCGCCGTCCTCGGTGTAGCAGACGTCCTCGGCGAATGCCTGCGCCGAGGGCGGAGGTGCGGCGATGAAGGTAGCGGCAGCGAAGGTCACCGCCGCCACGCCTGCCAAACCCGTTTCACGACCGAATGATCTCATCGTCCTGCACCTTTCGGAGCGGCGGAGAGTCCGTGATCCCCTACGTTAACTCTCGGCGGGATGCCGTTCGGCCCGATTCACCCGGCGAGATGTCACGACCCGTGCTCGAGCCGGCACTGGAGGTAGTCGCCGGCGCCGATCCTGCGCAGCACCCACCGCACCCCCGGCGGCGCCCAGCTCGCGGTGGCGTCGGTCCCCCGCTCCGGAGCGGTCAGCGTGACCAGACGCCCCCGCGTCGCGATATCGCAGTGCCCCGCCGCCAGCACGTTGAGCACCCAGTCGCTGTCGGATCCGTACGTCAACGCGAACCGGTATCCCCCACCGTGCCGAAAGACGTTGACGGGCGTTCGATAGAGCCGGCCGGACTTGCGGCCGCGATGCAGCACGATGGCCCAGCCGGGGACCCAGCCCGCGAACAGCCGGGTGACGTGGTTGAGTCCGACCTTGTTCATCCGGGCGAGCTTGCGCGGCAGGGGCACAACGGCAGCCTAACCCCGCGTGGAACGATGAGCAGATGGATCAGACGCCGAGCTTGAACGAGATCGTCTCGGTGTACGACGCGGACGGACTCCCGGCCGGGACCGCAACGCGGTCCCGGGTGTACGAGGAGGGACTCTGGCACGCCAGCGCGGGGGTGCTGCTGCGCTCGCGTGACGGTGAACGTATCTACGTACACCGCCGCTCCCCCGACAAGGCGGTGTTCGCCGGCATGCACGACTGCCTCGCCGGCGGCGTGATGGACCCGGGCGAGAGTCCGGAACAGACCGCGACTCGGGAGCTGGCCGAGGAACTCGGCGTGACCGGGGTGTCGTTGACACCGGTGGCCCGCGTCGCGTGGGACGGCAGCTGGGCGGGAAAACCCTTGCGCTGCCACCTGTTCGCCTTCGAGGGACGATCGGACGGACCGATCACGCACCAGGCCTCGGAGATCGCCGACGGCTGGTGGTGGACCGACGGAGAACTGTGCGCGCATCTCGCCGACCCGTCGTGGCAGTTCGTCCCCGACACCCGGGCCCTGCTGGCGCACTACTGGGACTGACCTCGACCCCCGCACGAACGGGTGTGGGCCGCAGCAACTCCCGGTGCCGCGGCCCCCACGCCGACGCCGTTACAGGTACTGACCGGTGTTCGACTCGGTGTCGATGGCGCGGCTGGCACTGGCGTTCTTGCCGGTGACCAGGGTGCGGATGTAGACGATCCGCTCGCCCTTCTTGCCCGAGATCCGTGCCCAGTCGTCCGGATTCGTGGTGTTCGGCAGGTCCTCGTTCTCGGAGAACTCGTCGACGATCGAATCGAACAGGTGCTGGACCCGCAGTCCCGGTGCACCCGTGTCGAGCACGGCCTTGATGGCGTACTTCTTGGACCGGTCGACGATGTTCTGGATCATCGCGCCCGAGTTGAAGTCCTTGAAGAACAGAACCTCCTTGTCGCCGTTCGCATACGTGACCTCGAGGAAGCGGTTGTCGTCGCTCTCCGCGTACATCCGGTCCACCACACGCTCGATCATCGCCTTGATGCACGCGGTCCGGTCGCCGTGGAACTCCGCCAGGTCCTCGGCATGCACCGGCAGGCCCTCCGTCAGGTACTTCGAGAAGATGTCCTGTGCCGACTCGGCGTCCGGCCGTTCGATCTTGATCTTCACGTCGAGCCGGCCGGGACGCAGGATGGCCGGGTCGATCATGTCCTCTCGGTTCGAGGCGCCGATCACGATGACATTCTCGAGCCCCTCGACGCCGTCGATCTCGCTGAGCAACTGCGGGACCACGGTGGTCTCCACGTCCGAGGAGACGCCCGAACCGCGGGTACGGAAGATCGAGTCCATCTCGTCGAAGAACACGATCACCGGGGTGCCCTCGGACGCCTTCTCGCGTGCCCGCTGGAAGATCATCCGGATGTGCCGCTCGGTCTCGCCGACGAACTTGTTGAGCAGCTCGGGGCCCTTGATGTTGAGGAAGTAGGACTTCGCGTCCTTGGCATCCTGACCGCGGGCCTCGGCGATCTTCTTCGCCAGCGAGTTCGCCACTGCCTTGGCGATGAGCGTCTTGCCGCAACCGGGCGGCCCGTACAGCAGCACGCCCTTCGGCGGGCGCAGCGCGTACTCGTGGAAGAGGTCCTTGTGCAGGAACGGCAGCTCCACCGCGTCACGGATCTGCTCGATCTGACGACCCAGACCGCCGATGTCGCCGTAGTCGACGTCCGGGACCTCCTCGAGAACCAGGTCCTCCACCTCGGCCTTGGGGATCCGCTCGAAGGCGTACCCGGCCTTGGTGTCCACCAGCAACGAGTCGCCGGGCCGCAGCTTGCGGGACGGCGAGTCGATGTCCTCGTCCACCGGGTGCTCGGTGGCGTCGGAGGCGGCCAGCGCGAGCGGGTGCGCGAGCCACACGACCCGTTCCTCGTCGGCGTGCCCGACCACCAGCGCCCGTTCGCCGTCGTCGAGAACCTCACGCAGGGCGCAGATCTCGCCGATCCGCTCGAACGACCCCGCCTCGACGATGGTCAGTGCCTCGTTGAGGCGGACCGTCTGCCCGGGCCGCAGCGACTCGGTGTCGATGTTCGGCGAGCAGGTCAGCCGCATCTTGCGACCCGACGTGAACACGTCCACGGTCTGATCCTCGTGCGTGGTGATCAGCACGCCGTAGCCGCTGGGCGGCTGGCCGAGGCGATCGACCTCCTCCCGCAGCGCGATCAGCTGCTGCCGCGCCTCCTTGAGCGTGTCCATCAGCTTCGAGTTGCGGATCGACAGGGAATCCACCCGCGCCTCGAGCTCGCGTACCTGCTCGGGCGACTGGGCGAGTTGACGGCGAAGTCCGGCTGCCTCCAACCGCAAGGCCTCGAGTTCCGCCCTGGCAGCCAGCGAGTCCGGATTCTCTGTTGCGCTCATGTGCGACTCCTCCCAGTTCGTCCTGTCAACGCTACAGCCGCTCGAGGAAAAAGGCGGTCCGACACCTCGGCATCGCACAGTGTGGGACGTTCGCCGGGGCGGTCCCCCTAGTTACCCATGTTAGCCTCACCTATCTAAGTGGCAGCGACGCTGCCGTCCGAGAAAGGTCCCTCCGTGATCAACCGCAAGATCCTCATCGCCGCAGGCGCAATCGTCGTCGCGATCGGTTCCGCCGCCTGCAGTTCAGACAACTCCAGCGACTCCGCCGCGACCTCGACCACGAGCACCGCTGCGGCTTCGCCCGCAGCGGCCGCCGCACCGTCGGCCGAGGAAC
>NZ_JBHZAH010000100.1:0-18536 GCF_042754225.1 Rhodococcus sp. NPDC059234 | reverse complement strand
ACGCCCGGCCCCATTCCGAACCCGGAAGCTAAGCCCTCCAGCGCCGATGGTACTGCACTCGACAGGGTGTGGGAGAGTAGGACACCGCCGAACATCCGTTACCGAAAGGGGACCCAATACATTGGGTCCCCTTTCGTGTTTGTATGTGTATGCGCCTGTTGTCTGAAAGGAGATGCAGTGTCGGACAACAACGGAGATCGTCGTTCCTACGGGAGCGGCGGCGGGGCCGATCGTCGTCGTACCGGTGGTGAATCCCGTGGTGGCCAGGGTGGTGGCCCGCGCGGGGGATCCGGTGGCCGCGGTTCCGATCGTCCCCGCAGTTCCGAGCGTCAAGCAGGCGGAGACCGCCGTTCCGACGGACCGCCGAGGCGTCGTGGCGGCGAGGGCAGCTTCGGTCCGCCGCCGCGTGACGGAGGAGCGCACGCCGAGCGTCGCGCACCGCGTCCCGAAGAGCCGGACCTGCCCGACGAGGTCCAGGCCGGCGAGCTCGACCCGGCAGTGCGCCGTGACCTGCTCAGCCTCGACAAGGCCAATGCGAACGCCGTCGCCCGGCACCTGGTCATGGCGAGCAAGCTGATCGACGACGATCCGCGCCTCGCGCTGGCCCATGCGCGTGCCGCACGTCAGCGTGCGGGCCGCGTCGCCGTGGTTCGGGAGACGGCGGGCATCACCGCGTACCACGCCGGCGAGTGGGCCGAGGCGCTGTCCGAACTGCGCGCCGCCCGCCGGATGGCCGGCGGACCCGGACTGCTCGCCGTGATGGCGGACTGCGAGCGTGGCCTCGGTCGTCCGGAGCGCGCCATCGAGCTCGGCCGCAGCGAGGAAGCGCGCGCCCTCAAGGGCGACGAGGCGACCGAGCTGCGCATCGTCGTCGCTGGAGCCCGCATGGACCTCGGCCAGTTCGACCAGGCTGTCGTCAGTCTGCAGACGCCGGACTTGGACGCGTCCAAGTCCGGTCCCACCGCGGCCCGGTTGTTCTACGCCTACGCCGACGCGCTGGTCGCCGCCGGTCGGGTGGAGGAGGGCCTGAAGTGGTTCCTCAACTCCGCGGCCGCCGATCACGACGGTGACACCGACGCAGAGGACCGGGTGGCCGAGCTCTCGGGCGACCAGTGAGCGTGCAGCAGTCGCGCCCGGCCGGGCGCAGCCTGCGTCAACTGCACGACGTTCTGCTGCTCGATCTCGACGGCACCGTCTACGCGGGGCCGCACGCGATTCCGGGAGCTCGCGAGGCACTCGTCGTCGACGGCGGCCCGCGCCTGTTCTACGTGACGAACAACGCCAGCCGCAGCCCGGGCTCGGTGGCAGCGCATCTGAACGAACTCGGTTTCCCGGCAACGGAATCCGAGGTCGTCACCAGTGCGCAGTCGGCCGCGCGACTGCTCGCCGAGCGGGTACCCGCCGGCGCGGCGGTCCTGGTGGTCGGTACCGAGTCGCTCGCGGACGAGGTGCGGGCGGTCGGGCTGCACCCGGTGCGCCGGTACGAGGACTCGCCGGTCGCCGTCGTGCAGGGACATTCGACGGAGACCGGTTGGTCGATCCTCGCGGAGGCCACTCTCGCGATTCGCGCAGGTGCGTTCTGGGTGGCGACGAATGTGGACGCCACCCTGCCGACCGAACGTGGACTGTGTCTCGGCAACGGGTCGATGGTCGCGGCGCTGCGGACGGCGACCGATCGGGACCCCGTCGTCGCGGGCAAGCCGGCGGTCCCGTTGATGGACGACTCGGTCCACCGCAGCGGGGCACGCACGCCGCTGATGGTCGGGGACCGGATCGACACCGACATCGCCGGCGCCAACGCGGTTGGCATGGCGTCGCTGCTGGTCCTGACCGGGGTGAGCACCCCGGCGGACCTGCTGCGCGCCCCGCGCGAGCACCGGCCGACCTATCTCGCGCGGTCCCTGGACGCGCTCGACGAGGACGCGGACACGCTGGCGCCGACTGTGGACCCGCGGGTGCGGGTGCGACGCGAGTCGGACGACATCGTGGTCCGCGCCGACGACGGCGTGGAACCACTTGCCGTGCTGCGCTCGGTGCTCGCGGAGGCGTGGCGCGATCAGCGTTTTGCCGGTGTCCGCGGCGAGGACCCGGTTTCGGCCTCCGTGGCCGCCGGTCTCGCCTGAGCGGAGAGCGGCCCGGCGGCCTCGCCTGTGCACGTCTGTCGGCCCGATCCGCTAGCGTTGGCACCGATGAATACGCCGATTCCGCGGCCCGGTGCACACTTGCCGGGCCCACCGCAGATGGTCGACCCCGACAAGATCCACGCCGAGGTCGACGAGCTCCTCGCGGGCCTCGGAGCGCTCGGGGCGGGGGAGGACGATCCGCACGGCCACGGGCAGATTCCCCGTCAGGCGCACATTCTCGAGCGGGCCCACGACGTGCTGGTGCAGGCGCTCGCGACAGTGGACAAGATCTGAGGTGGCACGTCGTGCACGGGTCGACGCCGAACTGGTTCGGCGAGGCATGGCCCGTTCCAGGGAACACGCGGCGCAACTGATCGCCGCGGGCCGGGTACTGATTTCCGGTTCGGTCGCGGTGAAACCCGCGACCGCCGTCGAGGCGGGTACTCCGCTGCTGGTCACCGAAGAGGTCGACGAGGTGTCCTGGGCCTCGCGCGGAGCCCACAAACTTCTCGGGGCGCTCGAGGCCTTCGAACCGGCGGGACTGTCGGTCGACGGCAAGCGCTGCCTCGACGCCGGCGCGTCCACCGGCGGATTCACCGATGTGCTGCTGAGCCGCGGCGCCACCGAGGTGGTCGCGGTCGACGTCGGGTACGGGCAGTTGGTGTGGCGGCTGCAGTCCGACGACCGCGTCACCGTGGTGGACCGCACCAACGTGCGTTCGCTGCAACCGGAACAGATCGGCGGACCGGTGGACCTGGTCGTCGCGGACCTGTCCTTCATCTCGCTCAAGCTGGTGCTGCCCGCCTTCGTCGCGTGCGCGGCGGACGGCGCCGACCTGGTGCCGATGGTCAAACCGCAGTTCGAGGTCGGCAAGGACCGGGTCGGGTCCGGGGGTGTGGTCCGGGATCCGGAGCTGCGGATCGAGGCGGTCCACGAGGTCGCGCTCGCCGCCGACGCCGCCGGGCTGCGCACTCTCGGTGTGGTCGCGAGCCCGTTGCCGGGTCCGTCCGGCAACGTGGAGTTCTTCCTGTGGCTGCGCAAGCAACAGGAACCGGGAGTCGACTCGCTCCGCGAGGTCGTCGAACGGGCCGTGCACGAGGGCCCGCAGTGAGCTCGCCCGGCACCGATCGACGCGAGATCCTGGTCGTCGCGCACACGGGCAGGCCGGAGGTCACCGAGACCGCCCGCCGGGTGGCCGCGATCTTCGAGAAGGCCGGAATCGGTCTGCGGGTGCTGGCGGCCGAGGCCGACCGAACCGACCCGACCGCGGAACCGCAGTACACCGAGGTCGAGCTGACCATCGTCGAACCCGGACCCGAGGCCGCGGCCGGTTGCGAGATGGTCCTCGTCCTCGGCGGCGACGGGACCTTCCTGAGGGGCGCCGAGCTGGCCAGGGCGGCGTCCGTCCCGGTGCTCGGAATCAACCTCGGCCGCATCGGATTTCTCGCCGAGACCGAGGCCGAACACCTCGACGAGGCGCTCGCCCGGGTGGTGCGGCGCGAGTACGGCGTCGAACACCGGATGACCCTCGACATCGTGATCCGGGTCGACGACGAGGTGGTCGCCCGCGGTTGGGCGTTGAACGAGGCGAGCATCGAGAACGTCTCCCGGCTCGGTGTGCTCGAGGTGGTGCTCGAGGTCGACGGCCGTCCGGTGTCGTCCTTCGGCTGCGACGGCGTGCTCGTCTCCACGCCCACCGGATCGACCGCCTACGCGTTCTCCGCAGGCGGACCTGTGGTGTGGCCGGAACTCGAAGCGCTGCTGGTGATCCCGAGCAACGCGCACGCGCTGTTCGCGCGCCCGCTGGTGACCAGCCCGGAATCGCTCATCGCGATCGAGACCTTCGCCGGTGGCCACGACGGACTGGTGTTCTGCGACGGCAGCCGCACCCTCGACCTGCCCGCGGGCGGGCGCGTCGAGGTCGTGCGCGGCAGGCACCCGGTGAAATGGATCAGGCTCGACTCGGCCCCCTTCGCGGACCGGATGGTGCGCAAGTTCGAACTGCCGGTGAAGGGTTGGCGGGGACGGCGAACCGGCGGAGAAGGGGAGAACGAACGTGCTCGCTGAAATCCGGATCGACGGGCTGGGCGTCATCTCCCAGGCCAGTGCGCAGTTCCACGAGGGGTTGACCGTGCTCACCGGCGAGACCGGCGCGGGCAAGACCATGGTGGTCACCAGCCTGCACCTGCTCAGCGGGGCCCGCGCGGACGCGGGCCGGGTGCGGCTCGGCGCCGAGCGTGCCGTCGTCGAGGGCAGGTTCTCCACCGCGAACGCCTCGCCCAAGGCGACCGCGGAGGTGGACCTGTTGCTCGAGTCGACCGGCGCCGAGCGCGACGAGGACGGCACCGTCATCGCCGTGCGCACGGTGAGCGCGGACGGGCGCTCGCGTGCGCACCTCGGCGGGCGCAGCGTCCCCGCGGGCGCGCTGTCCGAACTGACCGGACCTCTGCTCACCGTGCACGGCCAGAACGACCAGTTGCGATTGCAGCGGTCCGACCAGCAGCGCGCCGCGCTCGACGAATTCGGCGGCGCCGCACTGGGTTCGCTGCTCGACAAGTACCGGACGCTGCGGTCCCAGTGGGTCGAGGCCCGCGAGGAACTCGACGAACGCACGCGCAGCAGCCGCGAACTCGCGCAGGAGGTGGACCGGCTCGAGTTCGCGCTGAACGAGATCGACGCGGTCGCCCCGGAGCCCGGAGAGGACGCCGCGATCGTCGCGGACGTGCGCCGGCTCAGCGACCTCGACTCGCTGCGCTCGGCGGCGGTGGGGGCGCAGGTGGCGCTGCTCGGGGCCTCGGCCGCCGACGTGGACACCGACGCCGCCGCCGACGTGTCCGGCGCACTCGACCTGCTCGGCGAGGCCCGCGCCCGGATCGAGTCCTCCGACGACCAGACCCTCACCGAGCTCGGCCCCCGGCTCGCCGAGGCGATCGCGGTACTCACCGACGTGTCCTCGGACCTGTCCGGGTATCTCGCGGACCTGCCCTCGGACCCGGGTGCCCTCGACACCCTCCTCGGCAGGCAGGCCGAACTGAAGACCCTCACCCGTAAGTACGCGGCGGACGTGGACGGGGTGCTCGAGTGGGCCGCCCAGGCCCGCGACCGGCTGGCACGGATCGACGTGTCCGCGGACGCGCTGGCGGCGTTGGCCACCCGGGTGGACGAGAGCGCCGCGGCACTCGCCGAGGCCGCGCTCGCACTGAGCCGGGCCCGCGCGAAGGCGGCCACGAAGCTGGGCAAGGCGGTGACCGCCGAGCTGGCCGGCCTCGCGATGGGCAAGGCCCGGCTCGAGGTGACCTCGCAGCCGATCGTGGCGGGCGAGCAGGACTCGGCCCCGCTCACGGTCGACGGCCGCCGGGTGCACGCCGGGTCGGCCGGTATCGACGAGGTCGAGTTCCGGCTGGCCACACACAGCGGATCGGCCGCGTTGCCGATCAGCAAGAGCGCGTCCGGCGGTGAACTGTCCCGGGTGATGCTCGCGCTCGAGGTGGTGCTCGCGGGCGCTCAGTCCAGCGCGACCATGGTCTTCGACGAGGTCGACGCCGGGGTCGGTGGCCGCGCGGCGGTCGAGATCGGCCGCAGGCTGGCCCGGCTGGCCCGGACCCACCAGGTGATCGTGGTGACGCACCTGCCGCAGGTCGCGGCGTTCGCCGACACGCACCTCGTGGTCGACAAGGTCGACGGTCGCAAGGGCGCGGACAGTGGCGTCCGGACCCTGACCGACGACCAGCGGGTCGTGGAGTTGGCCCGCATGCTCGCCGGACTCGGCGACACCGAGACGGGACGGGCGCACGCGGAGGAACTGCTGGCCACGGCGAGCGCCGAACGCTCGGCCTGATCCGATTTCGGAGCCCGCCCCGGTGGTGCCGCTGTGACGGATGTGGTGACCGCCCGCCCAATCGACTCGGCGCGCCTCCGCAGCAACGGCGCTGGTCGGGGTCATCATCGTTGCCATGAAGATGCCCGCTCTGTTGTCACGAAACACCGAATCGCTACCGGGAATCACCGGTATCGCCAGGGTTGACCGCAACACGGCGAAGCTGTTGCGCCGCGTCGGCCCGGGCGACATCGTGGTCCTCGACGAACTGGACCTCGACCGAGTCACCGCCGATGCGCTCGTCGAAGCGGGCGTGACGGCCGTGGTCAACGCGTCGCAGTCGATCTCCGGCCGCTACCCGAACCTCGGACCCGAGGTCATCGTGGCCAACGGCATCACGCTCGTCGACGCGGTCGGCGACGAGGTGTTCAAGAAGGTCAAGGACGGCGCCAAGATCCGCCTCAACGAGGGCGGCGTCTACGCCGGCGAACGACGCCTGGCGAAGGGCGTCGAGCAGAGCGAGGCCGAGATCTCCGACCTCATGATCGAGGCGAAGACGGGACTCGTCGACCACCTCGAGGCGTTCTCCGGCAACACCATCGAGTTCATTCGGACCGAGAGTCCGCTGCTGATCGACGGTCTCGGCGTGCCGGACATCGACGTCGACGTCAAGGACCGGCACGTGGTGGTCGTCGCCGACGGCGCCGACCACGTCGCGGACCTGAAGAACCTCAAGCCGTTCATCAAGGAGTACTCGCCGATCCTGATCGGCGTCGGGGCGGGCGCGGACGCGCTCGCGAACGCCGGCTACCGGCCGGACCTGATCGTCGGCGACCCCGAGGACGTTAGCAACGCGACGCTGAAGTCGGGCGCCGAGGTGGTGCTGCCGGCGGACCCGGACGGCCACGCGAAGGGGCTCGAGCGGATCCAGGACCTCGGCATCGGCGCGATGACCTTCCCGGCCTCGGGTGCGCCCGCGGACCTCGCGCTGCTGCTCGCGGACCATCACGGCGCCTCGCTGATCGTGACGGTCGGCAGCACCGTGTCCCTCGACGAGTTCTTCGACCGCGGCCGACGCGACAGCAACCCGGCGGCCTTCATGACCCGCCTCAAGGTCGGTCCGAAGCTGGTCGACGCCAAGGCCGTCGCGACGCTCTACCGCAGCCGGGTATCCGGTGCGGCCATCGCGCTGCTCGTTCTCGCGGCCCTGACCGCGGTCATCGTTGCGCTCGTCGTCTCCAACATCGGCGGCGAGGCACTCGACTGGGCCGTGCAGACCTGGAACAGCTTCGCACTCTGGGTTCAGGGACTGTTCAAGTGATTTCTCTGCGTCAACATGCAATCTCCATCGCCGCGATCTTCCTGGCCCTCGCCATCGGCGTCGTCCTCGGATCCGGCACCCTCTCCGGCGCACTGCTCTCCGGGCTCCGCGACGACAAGTCGGACCTGCAGAGGCAGGTCAACGAGCTGAACTCGGAGAAGAACGCGCTGGGCGAGCAGCTCAACACCGCGGACAGTTTCGACGCGGCGGTCTCCGGCCGCGTGGTCCGCGACGCGCTGGCCCAGCGGACCGTCGTCATCGTGACCACCCCGGATGCCGACCCGGCTGACCTGGACGCGCTCACCCGGCTGATCGGGGCCGCCGGCGGCACGGTCACCGGCCGGGTCGGGCTGACCGATTCGTTCGTCGACGCGGCGAACAGTGACCAACTTCGCACCGCGGTGACGAATGTGATCCCCGCCGGCATCCAGCTCCGCACCGGGGCCGTCGACCAGGGCAGCCTCGCGGGCGATCTGCTCGGGTCCGTGCTGCTGCTGAACGCGCAGAACGCGCAGCCGCAGAGCACCCCCGAGGAGCTCGGCGTGGCGCTCGAGGCGTTGCGGGCCGGCGGGTTCGTCGCGTACGACAACGGCGCGGTCAAGCCCGCCCAGCTGGCGGTCGTGCTGACCGGATCCGGTGCCCGCGCGGACGGTTCGGACGGCGGAAATCGTGGCGCTATCGTCGCCCGATTCGCCGGTGCGCTCGACGCGCGTGGCGCGGGCACGGTGCTCGCCGGCCGGCCGGCGTCGGCCGTCGGCAACGGTCCGATCGCGGTCGTCCGGTCCGACACGGCGCTCTCCACCGGGGTCACCACGGTCGACGACGTGAACCGCGAATCCGGCCGGATCACCACCGTTCTGGGCCTCCAGGAACAGCTCGGCGGCACCTCGGGCCGGTACGGGACCGGACCGGGCGCCGCGGCCGTCACGGTGGGTGCACCGCTCGGTTGAGGCCTGCGTGGAGCGGGAACGCGGCGCGCCGTGCGAGGGATCGGGTGCGCAGGTGTTACCGTGAAGTCCCGTGGGTCGGCAGGCCCCAGCTCTACCATTAGTCAAGCCCTGCACGCAGTCTTGTCCTGCATCGTCGTCACGGGAGTTCTTCTTGCCACTGTCACGCAGTAATTCGCGTACCGCCACCAAGCACATCTTCGTCAGCGGGGGCGTGGCCTCCTCGCTCGGCAAGGGTCTGACGGCGTCGAGCCTCGGGCAGTTGCTGACCTCTCGCGGGTTGCGAGTGACCATGCAGAAGCTCGATCCGTACCTCAACGTCGATCCGGGCACCATGAATCCGTTCCAGCACGGTGAGGTGTTCGTCACCGAGGACGGCGCGGAGACCGACCTCGACGTCGGCCACTACGAGCGATTCCTGGACCGCGACCTCAACGCCTTCGCGAACGTGACCACCGGCCAGGTGTACTCGACCGTCATCGCCAAGGAGCGTCGCGGCGAGTACCTCGGCGACACCGTGCAGGTGATCCCGCACATCACCGACGAGATCAAGAGCCGCATCCTCGCGATGGCTGGACCGGACTCGGAGGGACAGAGTCCCGATGTGGTCATCACCGAGATCGGTGGCACCGTCGGCGACATCGAGTCGCAGCCCTTCCTGGAGGCCGCCCGCCAGGTCCGTCACGACGTCGGCCGGGAGAACGTCTTCTTCCTGCACGTCTCGCTGGTGCCGTACCTCGGCCCGTCCGGCGAGCTCAAGACCAAGCCCACCCAGCACTCGGTTGCGGCGCTGCGCAACATCGGTATCCAGCCCGACGCGCTGATCCTGCGCTGCGACCGCGACGTGCCGCAGGCGCTCAAGTCCAAGATCGCGCTGATGTGCGACGTGGACGTGGACGCCTGCATCTCCACGCCCGACGCCCCGTCGATCTACGACATCCCGAAGGTGCTGCACAGCGAGGGCCTCGACGCCTACGTCGTGCGCAAGCTGGGCCTGCCGTTCCGGGACGTGGACTGGACCGTGTGGGGCGCGTTGCTCGAGCGTGTGCACGAGCCCCGCGAGACGGTGCGGGTCGCGCTGGTCGGCAAGTACGTGGACCTGCCCGACGCCTACCTGTCGGTGACCGAGGCGCTGCGCGCGGGCGGATTCGCGCACCGGTCGAAGGTCGAGATCGACTGGGTGCCGTCGGACGTCTGCGAGACCGAGGCCGGTGCCCAGCACGCGCTCGGTGAGGTCGACGCCGTGCTGATCCCGGGCGGCTTCGGCATCCGCGGGATCGAGGGCAAGCTCGGCGCCATCCGCTTCGCCCGCACCCGCGGGGTCCCGCTGCTCGGCCTGTGCCTGGGCCTGCAGGCGGTCGTCATCGAGGCCGCCCGCTCCGTGGGCCTGACCGACGCCAATTCGGCCGAGTTCGAGCCCGACACCAAGCATCCCGTCATCTCCACGATGGCGGACCAGGAGGACATCGTGGCCGGCGAGGCCGACCTCGGTGGCACCATGCGCCTTGGCGCCTACCCGGCCGTTCTGGAGAAGGGTTCGGTCGTCGCGCGCGCCTACGGCTCCGAAAACGTCTCCGAGCGGCACCGGCACCGCTACGAGGTCAACAACTCGTACCGGGACCGGATCGCGAAGAGCGGGCTGAAGTTCAGCGGCACCTCCCCGGACGGACACCTCGTCGAGTTCGTCGAGCTGCCCGCCGCCACCCACCCGTTCTTCGTTGCGACGCAGGCACATCCGGAGCTCAAGAGCCGCCCGACCCGGCCGCATCCGCTGTTCGCGGCCTTCATCGGCGCCGCGCTCAAGTACAAGGCGGAGGAGCGTCTCGAGGTGGACGTGCATCCCGAGGACGCCGCGGCGGACGCCGAGCCCACCGACGCGCCGAGCGCGGGCTAGCGCAGGGGACAGGCCAGAGTCGATGACCCGACCCGGAGAGCACGAGTTCGAGACGCTCGGCACCCGCACGGTGTACGAGGGTGCCATCGTGGCGCTGCGGGTCGACCACGTCGCCATGCCCGGCGGCGGGTCTGCTGACCGTGAGGTGGTCGAGCATCACGGGGCGGTCGCGGTGGTCGCCGTCGACGAGCAGGACCGGCTGGTGCTGATCAATCAGTACCGGCACCCGCTAGGTCGTCGGCTGTGGGAGCTTCCGGCAGGACTGCTCGACGAAACCGGTGAGGACCCGGTCGACGCGGCGCGTCGTGAACTCGCCGAGGAGACCGGCCTGGCGGCGCAGCGCTGGTCGGTGCTCGTCGACGTCGCCGCCTCGCCCGGATTCACCGACGAGGTGATCCGGGTGTACCTCGCGACCGGACTGTCCGAGGTGGATCGGCCGGACCCCGAACACGAGGAGGCGGACCTCGAGATCGCGCGGGTGCCCGTCGCGGAGGCGGTCGAGCGTGCCCTCGGCGGCGACATCGTCAACGCGACCGCGCTGTCCGGGATCCTGGCGCTCGCCGCGGCTCGGGCGCGTGACGGCTCGAACGGCGCCGGACGACCCGCCGACGCGGACTGGATCGACCGGCCGACGGCGTTCGATCGGCGCCGTCACGGTGCGGGCGGGGGGCACGGTCCGCGGTGACGACGGGCGGCAGAGCCGCGGTGCCTGACGGGCTCGCCGGCGAGGTGGCCAGCTATCTCGACCATCTCGCCGTCGAGCGCGGGGTCGCGGCGAACACGCTGTCCTCGTACCGTCGTGACCTCGAGCGGTACCAGGAGTACCTGACCGGCCGCGGCATCGACCGTCTCGGCGGCGTGGCAGAGCGGCACGTCAGCGAGTTCGTGGTGGTGTTGCGTCGAGGTGACCGCGAGGCCGGGGTGACGCCCCTGGCGGCGAGTTCCGCGGCGAGGGCGCTGATCGCGGTGCGCGGACTGCACAAGTTCGCCAACCTCGAGGGCATCACCGACGTGGACGTCGCCCGAGCGGTGAAGCCGCCGCCGCCGGGGCAGCGCCTGCCGAAGTCGTTGCCGGTCGACCAGGTGATCGCGCTGCTCGAGGCGACGGGCGGGGCGGACGCCGCGGACCAGCCCCGTGCGCTGCGGGACCGTGCGCTGCTCGAACTCCTCTACTCGACCGGTGCCCGCATCTCCGAGGCGGTCGGGCTGGACATCGACGACATCGACGGGGTGGACCGCGCGGTTCTGCTGCGCGGCAAGGGCGGCAAGGACCGGGTGGTCCCGATCGGTCGACCGGCGCTCGCTGCCGTCGAGGCGTACCTGGTCCGGGGCAGGCCCGCGCTGGTGGCGCGCGGCGGCCCGGCCGTGTTCCTGAACTCGAGGGGCGGACGGCTGTCCCGGCAGAGCGCCTGGCAGGTGCTGCGCGGCGCCGCGGACCGGATCGGCATCAGCGACGGCGTCTCGCCGCACACCCTGCGGCACTCGTTCGCCACGCACCTGCTCGACGGCGGCGCGGACGTGCGGGTGGTGCAGGAACTGCTCGGGCACGCGTCGGTGACCACCACGCAGATCTACACCCTGGTCACGGTCGGTTCGCTGCGTGAGGTGTGGGTCGGAGCGCATCCCCGCGCCCGGTGACGGCAGCGGACGGTCGGCGCCGACCTCCACGGTTCGGACCGTGTGGACGCCTACGCTTCCGGGCACGTTCGCCAGACTGGAAGGACCGTCGCGCATGCGGTTTCCGTTCGGTACGACACGCGGGGCTCTGTTCCTGACGACTGCGGCGGCCGTCCTCGCTGCCGTCCTCGCCCCCTCGCCCCCTCGGCCCCTCGGCCCCTCGCCCCCTCGGCCCCTCGCCCCCTCGGCCCAGGCCGATTCCGCCGACGAGGCGCGGATCCTGAGCCAGTCCCCGGTCAGTGACGCTCGAACCCGACTGTCGGTGTACTCGCTCTCGATGGGTCGAGCCATCACCGTCGACGTGCAGCGGCCGTGCATGCTGCGGGCACCAGGCCGACGCTGTACCTACTCGACGGGGCCGAGGCGCATGACGAGGAGAGCGGCTGGACCGCGATGACCGACCTGGATCGGCTCGCCCGCGGCGCCGACGTGAACGTGGTGGTGCCGGTCGGCGGGGCGCACAGCTACTACACGGACTGGCGCGCGGTCGATCCGGTGATGGGCAAGTTGTCCTACGAGACCTTCCTCACACGCGAGTTGCCGCCGCTGATCGACGGCAGGCTCGGTGGCAACGGCGTCAACGCCGTCGCGGACCCGCCGCTGGAAACCGTCCAGGGCATGTTCGGTGAGTTCGGGACGCTGGTCTGCACCTCGATGATGGGTTCGGCGTAGTCGGCACAGGGCATCCCGCACACGATGAGCCTGCGACCGGTCGGGACCCACAAGTGGGGCTACTGGAACGACGAGCTCTACGCGTCCTGGCCCATCCTGATGGCGGCGTTGCGCTGAGCGGGAGGCCCGCGCGTGTCCCTGTCGGGTTGCCGAGAACAAGGCGGTAGCGTCTGATGAATCAAGGACGAGCGACAGGGGAGCAACAGACCGTGGTGACACCGCAGCCGCCAGCGGCGGAGTCAGAGCGCCCGTACCCCGAGGGACAGGGGCGTGCCGGTTCGCTCTTCGACGACCGCCCCTCCGACGAATTCGACAGCACCGTCCTCGGGGAGGACGCCGAGCTGGGGCCGACCGGCCGACCGGTGCGCGCGATCCCCGAACCCGCACCGCTGCAGACGCACGGGCCGGCGAAGGTCATCGCGATGTGCAACCAGAAGGGCGGCGTCGGCAAGACGACCTCCACGATCAACCTCGGCGCGTCGCTGGCCGAGTGCGGTCGCCGGGTGCTGCTGGTCGACCTCGACCCGCAGGGCGCCCTGTCCGCCGGTCTCGGTGTCGCACATCACGACCTGGACCTGACCGTGCACAACCTGCTGGTCGAGCCGAAGGTCTCCATCGACGAGGTGCTCATGCGGACCAGGGTCGAGAACCTCGACCTGCTGCCCAGCAACATCGACCTGTCCGCCGCCGAGATCCAGTTGGTCACCGAGGTGGGCCGCGAGCAGACGCTCGGCAGGGTGCTCTACCCGGTGCTCGACCGCTACGACTACATCCTGATCGACTGCCAGCCGTCCCTCGGGCTGCTCACCGTCAACGCGCTGGCCTGCGCCGAGGGCGTCATCATCCCGATGGAGTGCGAGTACTTCAGCCTGCGCGGCCTGGCCCTGCTCAACGACACGGTGGAGAAGGTGCGTGACCGCCTGAACCCGCGGCTGCAGATGTCGGGCATCGTCGTGACCATGTTCGACGCGCGGACGCTGCACGCGCGCGAGGTGATGGCCAGGGTGGTCGAGGTGTTCGGCGACCTGGTCTTCGACACCGTCGTCAACCGCACCGTGCGCTTCCCGGAGACCAGTGTCGCGGGCGAACCGATCACCACGTGGGCGCCGAAATCCGGTGGCGCACAGGCGTACCGGTCGCTGGCACGCGAAGTGATAGCGCGGTCCGGTCGGTAGATGGACACTGCGCCGGCACTGGACGTCGCGCCGACCGAGACCGCTGTGCCCGAAGACCCCGCACTGCCCGGTGACGGTGCGGTGCCCGCCGACCCAGCCGTGGCCGAGGCCGCCGCGACCGAGGAGTCGGGCAAGACGGGGTTCCGGGTACGACTGCGGAACTTCGAGGGCCCGTTCGACCTGCTCCTCACCCTGATCAACCAGCGTCGCCTGGACGTGACCGAGGTCGCGTTGCACGCGGTCACCGACGACTTCATCGCGTACACGCGGGCGCTCGGCGCCGACATGCCACTCGACGCGACCACCGAGTTCCTCGTCGTCGCGGCGACCCTGCTCGACCTCAAGGCCGCCCGACTGCTGCCCGCGGGCGAGGTGGAGGACGCCGAGGACCTCGCCCTGCTCGAGGCGCGGGACCTGCTGTTCGCGCGACTGCTGCAGTACCGGGCGTACAAGCAGGTCGCGCAGCTGTTCGCCGAGCTCGAGGCCGCCGCGTTGCGCCGCTATCCGCGGTCGGTCGCGCTCGAGGACAGGTTCGCCGGACTGTTGCCCGAGGTGCTGTTGGGCGTCGATCCGCACGCCTTCGCGGACATCGCCGCGACGGTGTTCGCGCCGCGACCGGTCCCGACCGTCGGCCTCGACCACCTGCACGTGCCGACGGTGTCGGTGCCCGAGCAGGCATCGATGATGCTCGACCTGCTCAAGGCGCGAGGCGAGGGCGAGTGGGCGAGCTTCGGCGAGCTGATCGCCGGCTGCGAGGTCACCGTGCAGATCGTGGCACGATTTCTGGCGCTGCTCGAGCTGTACCGGGAGCGGGCGGTCGCGTTCGAGCAGCCGGAGCCGCTGGGAGAGCTGCTGGTCAGCTGGACGGGCGAGGTGGACGCGGACGGACAGACGCTGGTGAGTGCGGAGGACTACGGATGAGTGAACTCGATCAGGCGCCCGAGCCCGACGAGGCGGCGGCCGACCTGGATGTGGGTGTGGACCTCGACGACCGGCTCGACGACGCCCGGTTCGAGTCCGCGTTGGAGTCGTTGTTGCTGGTCGTGGACTCGCCGGCGGGCAACGACGTGCTCGCCTCGGCGGTCGGCGACACCCCCGCCAGGGTCCGCAAGACGCTACGCCGGATGTCCGCCGAACTGACCGCGCGGCGCAGCGGGATCGACCTGCGCTACGCGGGCGACGGGTGGCGTTTCTACACCCGCAACGAGAACGCGCCGTACGTCGAACGGCTGCTGCTCGACGGAGCTCGGTCGAAACTCACACGCGCGGCTTTGGAAACCTTGGCCGTTGTTGCGTACCGTCAACCTTTGACCCGTGCGCGGGTGAGTGCGGTTCGTGGCGTGAACGTCGACGGCGTGATGCGCACCCTGCTCGCCCGTGGCCTGGTCTCGGAGGCCGGTGTGGACTCCGAGACCAACGCAACGACGTACGCGACGACGGAGCTGTTCCTCGAACGGCTCGGTCTCGCCTCGCTGGCAGATCTGCCGGCGCTGGCGCCGCTGCTGCCCGACGTCGATGTCATCGACGACATCAGCGACGACATGGAGTCAGACCCGCGGTTCACCAAACTGGGAGCCGCACGGGCGGGATCCGAACCCGAGTTCGACACCCGCGTAGACAGTGAAGACTGAAGGACCAAAAGTGAACAGACCCGCTCGCCGTGATGGCACACCGGACCGAGGCAGGAGCAATCCCGCCCGCAAGAACACGAACAAGAAGGACACGCCCCAGCAGGGGTCGGGCTCGAGGGGAGCCGCACCCCGCGACGGCGCCCGAGGCGCGGCCGCCGGCCAGGCCGGCGGCGCCAGGAAGCCCCATCGGGGACAGGGTGCCCCCCAGGCCCCGGGGAAGAACAAGTACGGCAAGACCAAGTCGGCGAAGCCGCAGCGCGCCCAGCAAGTCGCGCCCAAGATCAGTAACGCCAAGCCCGCCCGGCACCAGTACGCCGAGGGCCAGGGCCCCGCGAAGCTCCCCGCGGGCGAGGGCATGCGGCTGCAGAAGGTGCTCGCCCAGGCGGGCGTGGCCTCGCGCCGCGCCGCCGAGGAACTGATCGAGCAGGGTCGGGTCGAGGTCGACGGCCGCATCGTCGTCGAACAGGGCCTGCGGGTCGACCCCGAGAACGCCGTGGTGCGGGTCGACGGCGTCCGCGTCGTCGTCAAGAAGGACCTCGTCCACATCGCGCTCAACAAGCCGCGCGGCTGGCAGTCCACCATGTCCGACGATCTGGGCCGGCCCTGCATCGGCGACATCGTCTCCGAGCGGGTCTCCGCCGGCCAGCGGCTCTTCCACGTCGGTCGTCTGGACGCCGACACCGAGGGCCTGATTCTGCTGACCAACGACGGTGACCTCGCACACCGGCTGATGCACCCGTCGTTCGAGGTGCCCAAGACCTACCTCGCGACGGTCTCCGGCGTGGTCGACCGCGGACTCGGCAAGACGCTCAAGGCGGGCGTCGAGCTCGAGGACGGTCCTGCGAAGGTCGACGCCTTCGCGCTCCTCGACGTCAACGGGGGCAAGTCGCTGGTCAAGATCGTGCTGCACGAGGGTCGCAAGCACATCGTGCGCCGACTGCTCGAGGCGGTCGGCCATCCCGTCGTGCGGCTGGTCCGCACCGACATCGGGCCGGTTGCCCTGGGCGATGGGCGGCCGGGCACCCTGCGGGTCATCGGCCCCGGCGAGGTCGGCGCGCTGTACAAGGCGGTCGGGCTGTGAGCGGGGCGAGCGAAGCGACGGGGGATGTGACCGAGACCCCGGGCGACCGTCTGGTGGTCGCCATGGACGGCCCGTCCGGCACCGGCAAATCCAGCGTGTCCCGTCGGCTCGCCGACGGCCTCGCCGCCCGATACCTCGACACCGGCGCGATGTACCGGATCGCCACCCTGCACGTGCTGCGCTCGGGTGTCGACATCGACGACGCCGCGGCGGTCGCCGTGGCGACCAAGGCGCTCGAACTGTCGATCGGCACCGACCCGGCCTCGGACCGGGTGCTGCTCGGCGGCGAGGACGTCACCGACGAGATCCGCGGTGCCGCCGTCACCCGGGCCGTCTCCGCGGTCTCCGCGGTGCCGGAGGTGCGGACCATCCTGGTCGACAAGCAGCGCCAGCTCGTCGCGACCACCGACCGGATCGTGGTCGAGGGGCGCGACATCGGCACCGTGGTGCTGCCGGACGCGGACGTGAAGATCTACCTCACGGCCACCGCGCAGGCGCGGGCGCAGCGCCGCAACGTGCAGAACATCGCCGAAGGTCGTGGCGACGACTACGCCGCGGTGCTCGCCGACGTGCAGCGCCGCGACCATCTCGATTCCACCCGCGCGGTGTCCCCGCTGCGACCCGCCGACGACTCGGTGATCGTGGACACCAGCGAATTGGGCATAGACGACGTGATCGGCAGGTTGCTGCTGGTGGTGCGCGACAGAACTGGAGCAGTGCAGTGACCGACAGTCTTGACTTCGGCGGATCGGAATTCGCCGGCGACGGCACCTGGAGCGAGGAATCGGACTGGGAGTTCGTCGATTTCGAGGAGGGCGAGGAGGGCGAGGGCCACGTCGCCGTCCCGACCCTCGCGATCGTGGGCAGGCCGAACGTCGGCAAGTCCACGCTCGTGAACCGGATCATCGGCAGGCGTGAGGCCGTCGTCGAGGACATCCCGGGTGTCACCCGCGACCGGGTGTCCTACGAGGCCAACTGGTCCGGTCGACGATTCATGGTGCAGGACACCGGCGGCTGGGAGCCCGACGCGAAGGGCCTGCAGCAGTCGGTGGCCCGGCAGGCGGAGCTGGCCATGCAGACCGCCGACGCCATCGTCCTGGTCGTCGACGCGGTGGTCGGCGCGACCGCCACCGACGAGGCCGTGGCCCGGGTGCTGCGCCGGTCCAAGACGCCGGTCCTGTTGGTGGCCAACAAGGTCGACGACGAGCGGACCGAGTCGGAGGTGGCCGCGCTGTGGTCGCTCGGCCTCGGTCAGCCGCATTCGGTGAGCTCGATCCACGGCCGCGGCACCGGAGACCTGCTCGACGAGGTGCTCGCGGTGCTGCCCGAGACCCCGCGCGAGGGTACCGGCGGTCAGGGCCCGCGCCGGGTGTCGCTGGTCGGCAAGCCGAACGTCGGCAAGTCCAGCCTGATCAACAAGCTCTCCGGCGCCGAACGGTCCGTCGTCCACGACGTGGCCGGCACGACCGTCGACCCGGTGGACTCGCTGGTCGAACTCGGCGGCAAGGTGTGGCGCTTCGTCGACACCGCGGGCCTGCGCAAGAAGGTCAGCCACGCGAGCGGTCACGAGTTCTACGCCTCGCTGCGGACCAAGGGCGCCATCGAGGCCTCGGAGGTGTCGATCCTGCTGATCGACGCGTCGCAGCCGATCACCGAGCAGGACCTGCGGGTGCTGAGCATGGTCGCGGACGCCGGCCGCGCGCTGGTGCTGGCGTTCAACAAGTGGGACCTCGTCGACGAGGACCGCAGGATGATGCTCGAGCGGGAGATCGACCGGGACCTGGTGCGGGTGCCGTGGGCGCAGCGGGTGAACATCTCCGCGCACACCGGCCGTGCCGTGCAGAAGCTGGTCCCGGCGCTGGAGACGGCGCTGGACTCCTGGGACAAGCGGATCCCGACCGGCCGGCTCAACACCTGGCTCAAGGAGGTCGTCGCGGCGACGCCGCCGCCGATGCGTGGCGGACGACTGCCGCGGATCATGTTCGCCACCCAGGCCGGCACCCGCCCGCCGACGTTCGTGCTGTTCACCACCGGGTTCCTCGAGGCGGGCTACCGCCGCTTCCTCGAGCGTCGCCTGCGTGAGGAGTTCAACTTCGACGGCAGCCCGGTGCGCGTCTCGGTGCGCGTGCGGGAGAAGCGGGAACGCAAGAAGCGCTGAGTCTCGACAGGTGTCCGCGGCGGTGGCTGCACCGCCGCGG
>NZ_JBHZAH010000099.1:0-18556 GCF_042754225.1 Rhodococcus sp. NPDC059234 | reverse complement strand
CCGTCCCGGTGGGACGGCGCGCCGCTGACGTTAGCGCTGCACTGATGTGTGCGGTGGCGAAGCTCAGGCCTCGGACTCCGCGGCGGCTTCGGTGGCCTCCTCCGCGGGAGCCTCGGCACCCTCGGCGCCGGCGCCCTCGGACTCGAGAGCCTCGGCGGTCGGGGCCGCGACGATGTTCACGATCAGGGACTCCGGGTCGCCCTGCAGGGTGGAACCGGCGGGCAGGGTCAGCGCACCGGCGTGGATCTGGCTGCCGGCCTCGAGGCCCTCGACCGAGACCTCGATCTGCTCGGGGATGTTCAGGGCGTCGGCCTCGAGGGAAACGACGGTGGCGTCCTGGGTGACCAGGGTGCCGGACGCGGCCTCACCGGCGACGACGACGGGCACCTCGACGGTGACCTTCTCGCCCTTCTTGATGACGAGCAGGTCGGCGTGCTCGATGTAGTTGCGGATCGGGTGGACGACGACCGACTTGGTCAGCGCGAGCTGCTCGGTGCCGGCGATGTCCAGGGTCAGCACGGCGTTGGTGCCGTGGGCGCGCAGGATCGCGGCGAACTCGCGGGCAGGCACGTTGAGGTGCTGCGGGTCGGTGCCGTGGCCGTAGAGCACGGCGGGAACCTGGCCGTCGCGGCGGGCGCGGCGGGCCGCGCCCTTGCCGAACTCGGTGCGGACGGCGGCGACGAGGTTGTTGACGTCGGTCGACATGGGAATACAGCTCCTACGGCTCACATCAGATTTACTTCGCTTGGATGCTGTTCTCGACGGGGGCGGACAACGCGCAACGGCCCGGAGCAACAGCTCTGATGGAAACCGTGGCCGCGTCGATCACGGTGAACCCGCTTCGCAAACCAGAAGCGCGTCACCCTCGCCGAGACAACTTGCACAGCCTACCCGACGAGCGCACTCGCGGCTAATCGTCCTGCGGCCCGGCGAGTGCGCGTACCGCCGGGCCGGCGGCACGGCGGACGAACCCGCAGTCGGCGAGGCGTTCCGCGTCGCCGAACGTCAACGACAGCTCGACCGAGTCCGCGAGGCGGTAGGGGCGGCCCTCGACGACGGAGCCGAGGGCCCGCCGGAGCCGGGAGATCTCCGCGCGCACCGCGACCGCGTGGTCCGGATCGCCGTATACAGCGGAACTCAGCTCGGCGACGGACATGCCGCGGCGCCCGCGCTGGTGCAACAACAGCAGGATCTCGGCGTGCCGGGCCGTGAGGGGCGCGCGCCACGTCGACTCCGCTCCGGTGACCTCCACGGCAGGCGGGTCGGACAGGTCCAGCTCCATGCGGATTCGCGTGGCAGCACCCGCCGGCCGGATCAGCCAGCCGCCGGCGACCGGCTCGGGCAGGCACATGCCGAGTCCCGGCACGGTCACCGCTCGATCTTTGCGCGGCAACGCAATTCGTCTGGTGGCGGCCACCCCGGCTGTGTGCGCCACCCACCCGTGCTCGTCCACGAGCAACAGGGGGCCGGAAACGGATGCGAGCAACGGCGCGGCGGTGGTGCGCAGTCGTTCGAGTCGATGCTCGTGGTGGCGCCACAGCTGCGCCTCGGCCATGCGGACGGCGGTCTCGACGAGCGCGCTGATGGTGGGGTGCAGCGTCATGGCGGGCCCGCTGACGTCGACGACACCGAGGAGCTCGCCCGTGCGCGGATCGTGGATCGGCGCGGCGGTGCAGTACCAGGGGTGTTGAGCCTGCTCGAAGTGCTCGGCCGAAAACAACTGCACCGGAGTGGCTTCCGCGATCGCGGTGCCGATGGCGTTGGTGCCCACCGTGGCCTCGGTCCACTCGGCGCCCTCCCGGAACCCGAGGGTGTTCGCGCGCTCGCGCACCTTGGCCGAGCCGGTGCGCCACAGGATCACTCCGTCGGAGTCGGTGACGACCATCAGCAGTTGCGAGGCCTCGGCGACGGCCGCGACGACCTGCGTGAGATCGTCGATCACCCCGGACAGCGGCGAGCGGGCGCGACGACGTTCGACCTCGGTCAACGGCAGCAGTGCTCGGGTGGCGGCGCCGTCCGGTGCGAGGCCTGCGCCCAGGACTCGGGCCCACGATCGTTGCACGACCGGCCGGGGGCGCATCGCGGACCGTCCGCCGCCGATCAGTGCGTCGTGCATGCGGGACAGCTCGCGGGCGTACCGCGGTAGGTCGGTGCCGGGCGTGATCGCGCCGAAGGTGCCCACGATCCCCATTTCTCCTCGCCGTTCCGGTCCGGCGAGCATATGTCCGGAGTGTGTCGCGCGCCACAGTCCGTGCAACGTGACGCAACGCTTGTCGGGGCCGCGACGGGGGAGTGTGCTCTGGGTCACAGCAGCATTCACTGAAAGGCGCAGCGATGACCCAGACACTCGATCCGGTACTCCGATCGGACCCGGCGACACCCCAGCAGCGCGTCGACGCCTGGCTGGCGGCCTTCGAGGCCGCGCTCGCCGAGCGTGACGTCCCGGCCGCGGCGGGGATGTTCGCCGTCGACAGCTTCTGGCGCGACCTGGTCGCGTTCACCTGGAACATCAAGACCGTCGAGGGTCGCGACGGCATCGCGGACATGCTGACCGTGCGGCTCGCAGGTGCGGACCCGTCCGGATTCCGCACGATCGAGACCCCGGAGGAGTCCGGCGGCGTCACGACCGCGTGGATCGCCTTCGAGACCGCAACCGGCCGCGGCGAGGGCCACCTGCGTCTGAAGGGAGACCTCGCCTGGACCCTGCTGACCACCCTGCAGGAACTGAAGGGCTTCGAGGAGAGAACGGGCACGCGGAGGTCACGCGGGGCCAAGCACGGCGCCGACCGGAACCGTGTGACCTGGGCCGAGGAACGGGAGATCGAGGACCGCGAACTCGGCCGCACGGTCCAGCCGTACGTCGTCATCGTCGGTGGCGGGCAGGGCGGCATCGCGCTCGGCGCCCGGATGCGCCAGCTCGGCGTCCCTGCGGTTGTCGTCGACAGCCACGCGCGGCCCGGCGACCAGTGGCGCGGCCGTTACAAGTCGCTGTGCCTGCACGACCCGGTCTGGTACGACCATCTGCCCTACCTGCCGTTCCCGTCGAACTGGCCGGTGTTCGCGCCGAAGGACAAGATCGGCGACTGGCTCGAGATGTACACCAAGGTCATGGAGGTCCCGTACTGGAGCTCGACCACCTGCACGTCCGCCGCCTACGACGAGGCGCGCGGCGAGTGGACCGTGCGCGTCGACCGCGACGGCGAGCAGCTCACGTTGCGGCCCGAGCACCTGGTGATGGCCACCGGCATGTCCGGCAAGGCGAATGTGCCGTCCTTCCCAGGGCAGGAGATCTTCGCCGGAGACCAGCACCACTCGAGCAAGCACCCGGGTCCCGACCAGTACGTCGGCAAGAGGGCCGTGGTGATCGGCGCCAACAACTCCGCGCACGACATCTGCGGGGCGTTGTGGGAGCACGGCGTCGACGTGACGATGGTGCAGCGCTCGTCGACGCACATAGTCAAGTCCGATTCGTTGATGGACCTGGGCCTGGGCGACCTCTACTCGGAACGCGCGCTGGCCGCCGGCATGACCACGCACAAGGCGGATCTGACGTTCGGGTCGTTGCCCTACCGGATCATGCACGAGTTCCAGATCCCGGTGTACGACGCAATCCGGGAGCGGGACAAGGACTTCTACGAGCGGCTCGAAAAGGCCGGCTTCGAGCACGACTGGGGCGACGACGGCTCCGGACTGTTCATGAAGTATCTGCGTCGCGGGTCGGGTTACTACATCGACGTCGGCGCGGCGGAACTCGTTGCCAACGGCGACATCAAGCTCGCACACGGCAACGTCCGTGAGCTGACCGAAGCCAGTGTGATCCTCGAGGACGGCACCGAGCTGCCGGCAGACGTGGTCGTGTACGCCACCGGCTACGGCTCGATGAACGGATGGGTCGCGGACCTGATCGGACAGGACGTGGCGGACAAGGTCGGCAAGGTCTGGGGTCTCGGCTCGGACACCACCAAGGATCCGGGCCCGTGGGAGGGCGAACAGCGCAATATGTGGAAGCCCACCCAGCAGGAGGCGCTGTGGTTCCACGGCGGCAATCTGCACCAGTCGCGGCACTACTCGTTGTATCTCGCGCTGCAGCTCAAGGCCCGATACGAGGGGATCGCCACCCCGGTGTACGGGTTGCAGGAAGTGCACCACCTGAGCTGACCCGAGCGCCGTCCTCCAGGTGAGCATCTGGAAGGCCCGATGTCCGCGCCCTCCGTCTTCGTACCCCACGAACGCGGAGGGTGCGGCGTCACGACGACATCCACACCACATCCTTTTCCGAGTCGCCCACGCCGAGCGCGACCCGAAGCCACCGAGCCTCCTCCCGGGTGGCGTGCTCGAGCCGCATCCGCCGGGCTCGGACCGGCACCATCCGCAGCTCGCGTAGCTCTCGCGTGTCCGCCGCGAACACCGGCAGGTACAGCAGCCGCAGCTCGTCCCGGAACTGCTCGTAACCCCCGATGCCCTCGTAGTCGTTGATCAGGTCGCCGCAGCCGTACAGCACGGGGTGACCGCGGTGGATCTCGACCGGACGCGGGTGGTGCGACGAGTGGCCGTGCACGACGTCGACACCGCCGTCGACGAGCCGGTGTGCGAACCGCACCTGGTCGCGGGGAACGTCGTACCCCCAGTTCGACCCCCAGTGCACCGACACCACCACGAGGTCGTCGGGGCCGCGCAGAGCGGCGATCCGGTCGAGTACCCGGGCCGCGGTCGCGTCCGACAGATTCGGCAGCAACGCCACCCCGGGGCGCCGCGGCCCGGCCCCGGATCGGCGGGAGAGTCCGCTCGACGGCGATCCCATCGAATAGACCAGCACCCGCCCGGAACCGACGGGGACCGTCGCCGGCGCCCACGCCCGGGCGTCGTCGCGCCCCGCGCCGGTCGGCCGCAGGCCCGCGGACTCCAGCACGTCGACGGTCTCGATCAGCCCGGGCTTTCCGAAGTCGAGCACGTGATTGTTCGCCAACGCGCACACGTCGATCCGTGCGGCGCCGAGCACCCCGACATTCGCCGGATGCATCCGATAGTGAATGCCTTTGCCCGGAGCGTAGTTCCGGGACGTCGTCACCGATGTCTCGAGATTCACGATTCGTGCGTCCGGTCCGGCTTCGTCGAGCACGGACAGCGCAACGCCCCACGGCTGGTCGAAGCCGACCGGCCGCGGGATCGGTCCGTTCCGCCGCTCCGCGAGGGCGACGTAGTCCCGGGCGTCTCGCACCAGCCGTTCCCGCAGTCGGGGTCCGCCCGGATGCGGCAGGATCTGGTCGACTCCCCGCCCGGTCATCACGTCCCCGGCGAGGAACAGGGTCACCGTGCTCGGCACACGTCCACGCTAGTGCCCGACCGCGGACGGCGCGGGCGCGTCACCGCGCCGCGACCGCCGCGACCAGCCGATCGACGTCCTCGAAGGAATTGAAGTAGTGCGGGGAGGCGCGCACGACGCCGTCGAGTTTCCGTCTGGTCATGTCCAGGAAGGTCGAACCGCGACCGCTCACGGTGACGGTGACGTCCTTGTCCGCCAACGAGACCCGGACGACATTCGGGTCGACGCCGTCCACGGTGAACGAGACGATGCCGCTGCGCTGGCCGCCGAGGTCGCGGACGGTGACCCCGGGGACCGCGGCGAGTTCGGTGCGCGCGTACTCGGCCCGAGCCGAGACCGCCTGCTCGATCTCGTCGATGCCGAGGTCGAGCAGGTACCGGACGGCGGCGCCGAGCCCGAGTCGGCTCGCGACGCTGCACTCCCAGAACTCGAACCGCGAGGCGTCGGGCGCGAGGCGGTAGCCGTGCTCCTCGGCCCACTGGGCGCCGTGCAGGTCCAGCGCGGCCGGTTCCATGGTCCGGGCCAGTTCGGGGCGCAGGTACAGCAGTCCGGTGCCGCGCGGGCCCCGGAGCCACTTGCGGCCGGTCGCCGACAGCGCATCCACCCCGAGGTCGGCGACGTCGACCGCGACCTGTCCGATCGACTGGCAGGCGTCGAGCAGCACCAGCGAGCCGACGGCGTGGGCCAGGTCGACCACCTCGCGGACCGGGTTGAGCAGTCCGCCGTTGGTCGGCGCGTGCACCACCGAGACCACGCGGACCCGTTCGTCGAGCATCCGGTGCAGCGCCTCCAGGTCGAGTTCGCCGGTCGGGGTCGAGGGCACCACTTCGACGGTGGCACCCGTGACGCGGGCGCGCTGGAGCGCGGCGATCGCGTTGCTGGCGTACTCGACCTCGGTGACGAGGATGCGGTCGCCGGCCGACAGCGGCACCGCGTAGAAGAAGTCCGCCCAGGCGCGCGTCGCGCTCTCCACGAGTGCGACGTCCTCGGGCTGGGCACCGAGCAGTTCGGCGACCGAGGACTTCACGGCGGCCAGGTCGTCGGCTCGCTCCGCAGCCGCGCGGTAGCCGCCGATCTCGGCCTCCCGTCGCAGGTGGGACACCATGGCGTCGAGGACCGGTCGCGGCGGTAGGGACGACCCCGCGCTGTCGAGGAACACCTTGTCGAGGCAGCCCGGGGTGTCGTCCCGGACCCGTTGCTGGTCGAGCATCGAACCTCCCCGGAGGCGGTCGGCGTTGGCTCCGACGCTACCGCGCCGAGCGCAGGACGTGGCCCCTCCGTGGCACCCGGCGGGATCGGCGTGTGGTGACACGGTCACCGGTCTCGGTTTAGTGTCGGTGGCGGTGGATACCCTCTCGCTCGTACGTGCTGTAGCAATACCCGCCCGGTGATCGGAGCGCGTGATGGCAGTGACATTGGCAAGGGAAGTGAAGTCCGCGCGGCTCACGACCAGGGCCGCGGCCGAGGCCTACGTCGGTGGCGTGTGCTTCAAACTCGGTCCGCCCCGGTTGATCGGTGCCGAGCTCGAGTGGTTGACCGTGCCCACTCGTACCGGCGATCCGTCCCCTCCCGCGCGCGTTGACCTGCACGACCTCGCGTCGGCCCTCGGGCCGCACGCCCCGACCAGCATCGCTCCCGATTCGCCCGCCCGCCCCCTCCCGGCCGGAAGTGCCGTGACGCTCGAGCCCGGCGGCCAGGTCGAACTCTCCAGCACCCCCCTCCCGTCGGTGGAGGAGTTGTGTGCCGCACTCACCGCAGATACCGAGCGGCTCCGGAGCCGGCTCGCCCGCGCGGAGATCGCCATGGTCGACTCGGCCGCCGATGTCGCCCGCCCGGCCCGGCGCGTCCTGCAATTGCCCAGGTACCGGGCGATGGAGGAGCGATTCGACCGCATCGGTCCCTACGGCAGGCTGATGATGTGCAATACCGCCGCCACGCAGGTCAGTGTGGATGCGGGCGCGGACGCAGCCGAGGTGTCGGAGCGCTGGTCGGCCCTTTACGCGATGGGGCCCGCGCTGCTGGCGGCGTTCGCCTGCTCGCCTCGGCTGCGCGGGATGCCGGACGGCGACTGGGCGTCGCAGCGGATGCGTGCCTGGTTCCAACTCGACGTGGGACGCACCGATCCGCCCCCACTTCCCGACCCGATCGCCGGGTACGCGCGCTGGGCGCTGGACGCGCCGATGCTGTGCGTCATCGGCGGCTGCGGGGACTGTCCCGACGACTGGTCGCTGGCCGGTGAGGCCACCTTCGCCGACTGGATTTCCGGTGCGCTCGACGAGGTGATCGGTCGCCGCCCCGACTACCGCGATCTCGACTACCACCTGAGCACGCTGTTCCCTCCGGTTCGCGCGGCAGGGCATCTGGAGGTGCGATACCTCGATGCGCAGCCGGCCGAGCTGTGGCGGGTACCGATCGCCGCACTGGACGCGCTGCTCGGCGACAGCGACGCGATCGCCGAGGCCGCCGCACTCTCCGCAGGTACAGCGGGCCGATGGCGCGAGGCAGGGGAGTTCGGCCTACGCGATCAGGAACTGCGTTGCACGGCAACCGATCTTCTGTCGCTGGCGGCGTCGCGGTCGCGGTCGTTCTCGTTGGAACTGTCGGCCGCAGCGGAGCGATGTCGACATGGCCGAACGCCGATCCAGGAGGCCGAGGCATGACAACGGATGCGCTGCGCGACGAGCTGGCGACGGTCCTGGCCCGCGCCCGCGACCGGAGCCTGGCGCTCACCGAATGCGTCGACGAGGGTGAGCTGGTCGCCCAGCACTCGCCGCTGATGAGCCCGCTGGTCTGGGACCTCGCGCACATCGGCAACCAGGAGGAACTGTGGCTGGTCCGCGACGTCGGTGGCCGTGAACCGGTGCGCCGCGACATCGACGAGCTGTACGACGCGTTCAAGCACGCCAGGGCCGATCGGCCGGCCCTGCCGCTGCTGAATCCCACGCAGGCCCGCGGCTACGTGGCGCAGGTCCGCGAGAAGGCCTGGGACGTGCTGGACCGCTCGCCGCTGCGGGGCAGGCCGCTCGAGCACGAGGGATTCGCGTTCGCGATGATCGCCCAGCACGAGCAGCAGCACGACGAGACGATGCTCGCCACCCACCAACTGCGTAGCGGTGCACCGATACTCGCGGCGTCGCCGGTGCCGGTGGCGAGCGACGCGGTGATCCTCGACGAGGTGGTGGTGCCGGGCGGCGCGTTCACGATGGGGACCTCGACCGACCCGTGGGCGTTGGACAACGAACGGCCCGCGCATCGCGTCGACGTGCCGGCGTTCGCCCTCGACACGGCGCCGGTGACGAACGGGCAGTACGTCGCGTTCCTGGACGACGGCGGGTACGAGCGACGGGACCTGTGGAGCGAGCGTGGCTGGCGTCATCGTCAGTCGGCCGAGTTGGTGGCGCCCCAGTTCTGGGAGCGCGACGGTACCGGCGACTGGTGGCACCGAGTGTTCGGCGTGCTGAGCCCGCTTCCTCCGGACCGTCCGGTGGTGCACGTCAGCTACTTCGAGGCCGAGGCGTATGCGCGCTGGGCGGGCAAACGGCTGCCCACCGAGGCGGAGTGGGAAAAGGCGGCGCGGTGGGATCCGCGGACGGGGGAGTCGCGCAGATTCCCGTGGGGCGACGAGGAACCCACGGCCACGCACGCGAACCTCGGCCAGCGACACCTCGAGCCGGCACCGGTCGGCGCGTACCCGTCGGGGCGGTCGCCGCTGTGTGTGCACCAGCTGATCGGTGACGTGTGGGAGTGGACTGCCTCGGACTTCCTGCCGTATCCGGGCTTCTCGGCGTTCCCCTATCGGGAGTACTCGGAGGTGTTCCTCGGCGGCGACTACAAGGTGTTGCGCGGCGGCTCGTTCGGCACCGATCCGGTGGCCTGCCGTGGGACGTTCCGGAACTGGGATCATCCGGTGCGCCGCCAGATCTTTGCCGGGTTCCGATGCGCACGAGACGTAGATGTGTAGGCACCTAGGCTATCTCGGGCCCCCGCGAACGGTCGCGGACGTGCTGACGTCGGGCGGAGAGCGGAGCCTGATGACTCAGTCGTGGGCACCGCGGGACATGCGCGGCGGCGGCACCGTCAACGCAGACGGCTTCGGCGCCGCGTGGTGGCCGGTGGGGCGTGAGCCCGTCGTGTACCGAAATCCCGCGCCGATCTGGTCGGACCCGGCCGTCGACGGGGTGCTCGGCGAGGTGAGTTCGACGGCGGTGGTGGCCGCGGTGCGTTCGGCGACGGTCGGGATGCCGCTCACCCGTGAGGCTTGCGCCCCGTTCACGGATGGGATGTGGGCGCTGACTCACAACGGTCGCATCGACGGATGGCCGGATTCGATGGCGGCGCTGGCGGAGTGGCTGCCGGCGGTGGAGTTGCTGCGACTGCCGGCACTCACGGATTCGGCCCTGCTGTGGACGATGGTGCGCCGCCGACTCGACACGGAGGAGCCGGGCGAGGCGCTGCGCAGCGTGCTCGTGGACGTGCTCGAGGCGGCGCCGCAGTCGCGGCTGAACCTGCTGCTCAGCGACGGGACCGGGTTGTGGGCGTCGGCGGTGTCCCACTCGCTGACGGTCCGGGTCGACGAGTCGGTCGCTGTGGTGGCGTCCGAGCAGGTCGACGAGGAGGAGGGGTGGCTGGTGGTACCCGACCGCCACCTGATCGAGGCAAGGCCGGGGTTTCTGGTGATCACCGAACTGGAGGCAAGTGCATGAACGAACCGACCGTCGAGGTTCACCTGGCGCCGCAGCAGCTGGACGAGAATTTGCGGGTGGACGCGCGTCTCGGACTGACGGCGATACCGAAGTGGCTGCCGCCCAAGTGGTTCTACGACGCCAAGGGCAGTGAGTTGTTCGAGGAGATCACCCGGCTGCCGGAGTACTACCCGACTCGCACGGAACGGGAGCTGCTGCGGGTCAGTGCCGCGCACATCGCGGAGGCGACGTCGGCTCAGATCCTGGTCGAGCTGGGGTCGGGGTCGTCGGAGAAGACGAGGCTGCTGCTCGGTGCACTGGCCGAACACGGCACGCTGGAGCGGTATGTGCCGCAGGACGTGTCGGAGGCGGCACTCACGTCCGCCGCGCACCAGCTGGCGAGAGAATTCCCGACTCTGGCGGTGCACGGGATCGTCAGCGACTTCACCGACACGCTGCACAACCTACCGCGCGGTGGCCGGCGGATGATCGCATTCCTCGGCGGCACGCTCGGCAACCTGGTGCCGGAGGAGAGGGCAGAGTTCCTCGCCTCGGTCGCCGAGGTGCTGGAGGAGGGCGAGCAGTTGTTGCTCGGGGTCGGTCTGGTCACCGATCCCGCTGTGCTCGTGCCGGCCTACGACGACGCCGCCGGGGTCACCGCGCGGTTCAACCTGAACGTGCTGTCGGTGCTCAACGAGCGGCTGGGAGCGGACTTCGACCTCGACCTCTTCCGGCATGTCGCGGTCTGGGACGAGCGCAACGAATGGATCGAAATGCGGGTGGAGGCAGTCGAACCGATGGCGGTGCACGTCCCCGCGCTGGGCCTGGACGTGACCTTCGCGGCCGGTGAGCAGATGCGGACCGAGATCTCGGCGAAGTTCCGCGTCGAGGGCATCTGCAAGGAACTCGCCGCGGCCGGCTTCGGTAGCGACCGGGTGTGGACGGATCCGCTGGAGCGGTTCGCGCTGATTCTGGCCGATCGGGTGTAGCCGGTGCCCGGCGCCGGATCCGCCCGAGGGGTGCGGACCCGGCGCCTCGGCGTCAGGACATCGAGGCCAGGAAGAGCCCGGTTCCGAGGACGGCGCCGGCGCCGCTGAGCAGGCCGGTGGCGAGCCCGAGGACCTTGGCAGCGGTGCCGAGGTTGGCCATGTCAGTTGCGGAAGATCCCATGTGTGCTCCTTGTGAGTGTTGTGACGCACATCTCAGTGCGTCCACATTTCTAGTCACGTCACAGTGGCCGACACAAGGCCAGTCCCGGTCAGCGGGAAATGAATGTCATCGATTCCTTTCTGGACATTTGCCCAGGTGGAAGGCCGTGCGCTCGCAAGCAACGGGCGAACGATGTTGGCTGCGATCATGGCGCGTGCGGCGGGGTCGACGCCGAACTCGTGGTTGCGTCGCGCTGCGACGGCGAGCCGGTCGGCGGCCTCGTTGAGCGGGTGCCCGCTGTGCGCGGGCACCCACGAGTAGCGAACGCGTCGCCGGGCCGACAGGCCCCGGATCCTGGCGACGGTCGTCACCACCTCGCTGTCGTATCGGTCGAGGAGGGCGGAGCGTGTCAGCGTCAGGCATTCGAGCGCGCCGCGACTGTCGGTGAGGATGTGGAGGTCGCGGTGCGGAAAACGCTTGAGCGCGTGTTTGATTGCGAGAAGTTCACCCGCGAGTACCGTCTTGACCTCGGGATACATCTTCTGACGCCGGTCGCCCTCCTCGCTGACGCAGGCCACCCCCACTCCGCGGCGTGCGGAGGACTTCGACGCGTCGGTCGCCACGGTCAGCTCGGGCTGCTCCCGGGCCCGCGGCGGCACTTCCGGCACGGTGGGCGGTCGGAGACCGGACACGTACGCGGACAACGAGTCCGAGGCGTCACGGAGCAGTTCCGGCAGCCTGCCGCGCGGGGTGCGCATCAGGGTGACGGCGGGGAACGAGGTGGCGACGGCCTCGAGCTCGCTGCGGATCCCGGCCTCGGTCACGTACGCCGGCATCGGGCCGCAGGGCGCTGACGCGGCCCGCTGGTACACGACCTCGAATGCATCGAGGACCGCGGCCCGCAGCGCGGTCGGTTCCAGTCCGGGTCGCGAGAAGATCAGCCGCTCGCCGGACCCGCCGATCCCGATCGCCGCGACAGCGAGGGACAACTGCCGGCCGTCGACGTCGGCCTGGCGAAAGTGGATGGCTGCGACGGTCATTGCCGATTCCTGTCTGCTCGTGGCGCGGGGCGAGGCGTGGGGCCACGGTAGGGGAGGGGTACGACACGAACGGTCCGACCAACCGCGAGTCCGCTCCTGCCGTCTAGCGGGTGCTGCGCGAGGACAGGTTCCTCTCGACCTCCGAATGCCACATGCCGTACGCATGTGTCGTGTCCACCTCGTGTTCGTAGCGCGCGGTCATCTCCGCTGTCACATCCGCGACGTCGACGTAGAACTGCCGGTACCACCGTCGCAGCTGATAGACCGGGCCGTCTTCCTCGGTGAGCAGTGGGTTCTCGATCCGCGTTTTCGATCGCCACACGTCGATGTCCTCGAGGAAGCCCCGACTGAAGTTGCGCGAAAACGCTTGCGCCATGCGGGCGTTCTGTTCGTCGGACAGTCCGGGCAGCTTCTGCACCGCGATCCCCCATTGCAGCATGAAGGACTCGGGCGAGATCGGATAGTGGGAGTTGATCAGCGCGACCTCGATCACCGAATCGGCCGCGATGTGATTGTGAATCAGGTTGATCATGTAGGCGGGGCCGTAATAGGTTGCCTCCGAGCGTAGGTAGGCATCTTCGGAGAAGTGCTTGCCGGAGCCGAAGACGTCCGGACGAGCCTTCGAGTCCATGAACTGTGACGCGCAGTGCCCGTGGAGCACATTCTTGAAGTACGTCGGATAGGCGTGGTGGATGTAGAAGAAGTGCGCCATGTCGACGGTGTTGTCGATGATCTCCCGACAATGTGATCCGTCGATGCGCTCCGAGTTCCACACCCAGTCGGTCCACCCGCCCGACTCGATGCCGTCGATTTCCGGTGGCAGCAGATCCGGCGGCGCGTCCGACCCCTCGGGGTCGTGCCAGATCAGCAACTGGCCGTTGCGCTCGGCGGTCTCCCATCTGCGAGTTCGCGCGAGGCGGGGTACCCGTCGCGCGTACGGCACATCCACGCAACGCCCCGAGTGCCCGTCCCATCGCCAATCGTGGAACGGGCAGGCAATCGCGCCGTCCTTGACGGTTCCGCCGGACAGGTCGGCTCCCATGTGACGGCAGTACGCGTCCAGCGCCCGAAGTTGCCCGCCGGGTCCGGCGTAGACCACGAGCCGGGTCCCGAACGCGTCGAGGCCGTGCGGGCGGCCGTCTCGGAACCCGTCGGCCAGGCCCACGCAGTGCCAGCCGCGCGCGTAGCGGTCCGAGCAGGGCGGAACGCACTACTTCCGGTTCCTCGAAGTCATGCGTAGCCAGGTCAAGGGTTGGCCGCCCGGCGACGACACCACCTGGCCGATGATCACGACCACGCTGGCCGAGCTCCTCTCCGAGGGCACTCGACACGAGCGCATCTGCCGCATCTCGTCGATGGCGACCACGTTGTTCGCGCTGCTCGCCGACTTCGAGCGCGCGCGTGAGGGCGGTGACCGGTACGGGCCGACGCAGCCGCAGATCGTGGAGATGCTCGTCGGGCTCCTGCGCGCACCCATGCGCCCGCACTGACCCACTCCGCCCGACGCGCATCCATGGCGAGGTCGGTGCCGCGGAACCGTCACCGCCGCAGCGGTTGTCAACGGCGGGAACCGGATCGGGTAGCCGGTCTACCGGATCTACTCGACCGGAGTCGGAGCCGGGGTGGTCGGCGCCACGACGGTCGTGGTCGGCGCCACGGCGGTTGTCGTCGCCGCGGCGGCCTGCGAAGTCGTTTCCGGCGTCGACAGCGGGGCAGCGGACGACGGGGCGGCGCTCTCCGTCGCGGTGACCTCGTTCTGCGTCGGAGTCGGCGTGGATACCGGCATGGTGGGCGGCGCCGACACCGTGGTCGTGGTCGTGGTCGTGGTCGTGGTCGTGGTCGTGGTCGTTGCGGATGCCGGTGTCGACGTTGCGGAGGGGGCCGCCGACGGGGTCGTCGCCATGGGGGACGGCGTCACCGAGGGTTTCGTCAGTTCCGCGAGGGCCGAGGCGGCGCTGGCGGAATCCGGCTTGATCGACGGATCGATCGGCTGCCCGCTCTGCGCCTGCTTCGCCAGCTGGGTCAGCCACGCGGCGGCATACTCTGCGGAGGTGAGGGGCTTGCCGTCGCCCGGGTTCGCGTCACGCCAGTAGTCGAAGTGGTGGCCCTTGGCATCCGGCCCGAGGGTGAGGTTGTAGGGGTCGCTCATGACCACCGGGATGGTGTTCTGGTTCGTCACGATCAGGCCGACGATCTCCTTGAACACCTTCTGGGGCAGGTAGGCGAGGGGTGACATCGCGCTGGTCGAGATCGAGGTGGCCTTCGTGGGCGCCGGAGTCGCCGTGTCGGGCTTGTACGCCGGGTCCGACACCTTCAACAGCACATCGAGGAAGGTCTGGTCGCCCTGCATCCAATTGGGCTGGGACTGGATCTCTTCGAATGCCGCGAATCCGATCCGGCCGAGGACCACGGCGATGTCCTGCCCCGTCGCCGGCGTCAGACCGGTGCGCTCGAGCGCATCGACATTCAGCTGCCTGCCGACGTTGACGACGAGGTCCAGCAGCGAAATATTCTGTGGTGCAGAGCAAGTGAGGTCACCGTCCGAGCAGAACGACGCGACCTTTCCGGCCAGGGCGCCGAAGTCGGCACCGCCGGTCCCCGTCACCGCGCCTCCGCCAGGTATGGCCGCGGTGCCGTTCTGGTACTTCACATCGAACCCGTTCGGGTTCGTGAACGGATTCACGGCGCCGGGGAACGGTCCCTGACCAGCTGCGCGTCCGGCGTCGGCGAGGATCACGACACCGACGACGTTCGCCGGGTTGGCGATCGCGTACCCGCCCTTGGTGTCGGGTATCTGATGCCCGAGGTCCATCGCGACCCGTCGCGCGACATCGGCACCCTCGCTGTAGCCGACCACCGCGAACCTCGTGTTCGGGCACGACTGCTGAATCTTCGTCATCACGGACTCGGCGTTGGCGACGCCGGCGTTGACCGCGTCCTCGTAGCTGTCCATGTTCGCCGGGTAGGCGACGTACACCGCGGCGTACGACTTCGGGTCGACGACGCCGGCAGGTGCGTTCGCCACCGGATCGATCCATCGGCTGCTGTAGTCACTGGACAGTGCGGCCGGGAGTTCCTCGCCGTTCGCGCCGACCAGCATCTTCGTGGTGCCCGCCACCGGGGTGTCGCCACGGCCGGCCACCGAGACGGTCACCATGTCGTGGCACTCGGTCACCGACGCGGTGAGCTCGGTGTCCGCGGTGCGCGGGCCGGAACTCAGTGCCCAGGGCAGCGTGATCAGCGCGGCAATCCCGAGGATGCCGGGCGCGATCAGACCCGATGCGATGCGATGGCGCCCGAAGAACCCGCGACGTGACATGTCCACTCCCAACTCCGGCCCCTGACACGCATGTCGCCCCCGGCGGCGCGTCTCGTCATCGGGTACATCGTCACGAATGGCGCGAGCGCTACACAGGCCGTAGCTGTACAGCGTATGACAATCGCGTGCTGTCGGCACGACGGTGGGAGGACGCCAGGTCGGCGCCGCTCGACGAGGCCCAGGACCGGCACGGATATTCGGGTGCGGTCCGCGCTCGCGCGTGCGACGATGACCGTCCTTCGCACGTCCGACGCTCACGGAGAGGAAGCCCGCTTGCGCGCCACGAATGCCACCCCCGCAACCCGGTTGTGCGGAAACGCCGTCCGCCGCGGCATCGGTTCCCCCTCGCGGCAACAGATGTACCGGCCCGGTTCGGCCGAGCACCCCGGCCGTATCGCACAACCCACCTGACGCGTCGGCGAACCCGCACTCGCAACACCGAGCGGTTCACGGCGACGCAACGCCCGTGACCACCGCAAGAGTGACGAGAGCCTCCCGATGTACACCCGTTCCACCCCCGCACCTGCCACCGTCGATGCCGGCAACTGGGCCCGCACCCGAGTCGTGGTGCTCAACGCGACCTTTCAGGCGCTGACCGAGGTCCCCGCGGAACGCGCGGTGACGCTGCTCGCGATCGGCGCCGCCGAGTCCGTCGAGGATCGCGAACCCGCGGTGCCGATCCGTTCCCAGTACCGCGCCATCCCACTGCCGCTGACCATCCGGCTGCTCGAGTACGTGTACCTCCCGCGCCGCCCCGTGGTCACCGACCGCAGTCGCGCCACGATCGACGAGGCGCAGCAACGCATCTGGCGTCGTCTCGCCGCGATCTGACGCCCCGAGTCGCGGCCTAGCCGAGCGTCAACTGCATGAACGTCATGTCCAGCCAGCGTCCGAACTTGATCCCGACCTCGGGCATCACCCCGACCGTCCGGAACCCGAACCGTTCGTGCAGGGCGATCGAGGTCGAGTTGGACGACTCGATGCTCGCGACCATCACGTGGATCCCTCCCCGGCGGGCGCGTTCGATCAGCTCGGCCATCAGCCCCGAGGCGATGCCCTTGCGGTGATGATCGACGTGCACGTACACCGAGTTCTCCACGGTGTGCCGGTAGCCACTCTTGGCGCGCCACACGCCGTAGGAGGCGTACCCGGCCACCCGATCCCCGTCGACCGCCACCAGCACCGGGAACCCGGCCTGCTCGCGACCGTCCAGCCACGCGCGGCGGTCGTCGATGTCGACGGGTTCCTCGTCCCAGATCGCGGTCGTGTTGCGCACCGCCTCGTTGTGGATCTCGAGGATGCCGGGCAGGTCGTCGGGGCGGGCGTCGCGGATCTCTGTGGTCACCGGACCATGGTGGCATCGAGACGAGCGAAGCGACGAGGAGTGGGCACTGAGACTAGCGAAGCGACGAGGAGTGGGCACTGAGACGAGCGAAGCGACGAGGAGTGGGCACTGAGACGAGCGAAGCGACGAGGAGTGTCAGCGCTGGGCGCTCTGGCGAGCCTTCTCCAGGGCGCCGAGGGTACGCATGATCGTCGCCTTCTGCTTCTCGAGGTCGCTACGGCGGGCACGGGCCGCCAGGCCCGACTGATCTGCAACCTGCGCGAGCTGAGCGTCGATGGAGCTCATCTGGTCCAGCAGGGCCAGCGCGCGGGCCTGGATCTCGTCGAGGTCGACGGCGTCGGAGTTGACGGGCGCAGGCGCGGGTGCGGACGCGGATGCCGGTCGGCGGGTGCTCGAACCCGTGACGGTGGATGCGCGGGGCGCGGTGGCGGTCTCGGCGACCACCGCGGCGGCCCGGGGGCGCAACGCTTTACGGACGAGGGCCGGGTCGGGCGGAGAGGCCAGCTTGGTCTGGTTCAGCGCGGCGCGGGCGTCGCGAGCGGTGACGCGCCACTCGCGCTCCTCCTCGTCGTCGGACTGCAGGGTTCCGCCGAGCGGACGCAGTCCGTACATGCCGAGGAACCGGCGCGCGCCCTCGATGATCTCTTCGTTCTCGCGGCACGTGCCGCATCGCGGCTCGTTGCGGTAGTTCTCCACCGAGACGTCGTCGCCGCACCAGACGCAGGCTCCGGGAACCCAACGCCGGGCCGCCTGCATTGTCGTGGTTTCGGCCGGGGCATCGAGAGTCTGCGCGTCAATCACGACGCATGACAATAGGGCAGAGCTCGCCGGTCCACGACACCGGATCGTTACGAACCTGGGATTCTGTGTTCCACCGTGATCAATCTCATGTTCAGTTGACGCGGGTTCGATGGCATGCACAGCAAACTCTTGCCGCGCAAGGGGTTCCAGGCTCGCCTCGACGGCTAGGCCGGCGCGCCCACGACGTCCTCGAACCACTCCACGAGAGGCCGCAGCGACTCCCATGCCGCACGGACCTCGGTCAGTGTGCGCTCGCTGTCGAGCCACGGCGGGCTGCCGTAACTGCGGCCCGCCGTCAACGTGCGGTAACGCAACAATTCGATCCGGGGATGGTCCTCTGCGAACCCGCGCGGGCGGGTCTTGAGCCGGTCGCCGCCGACCTCGAAGCCGGCCTTCTCGAGTGCGCGCGTCAACCGGACGAGCTGCTCGCCGCGCAGGTCGCCGTCCACCGCGGCCCGCAGCCTCGCGAGCTGGTCGGGGGTGTGCTGGTAGAAGCCGCCGCCGACGAACAGGCCCGACGCGTCGACCTGGACGTAGTAGCCGATGCCGGCCCCGACCATGACGACGCCGCCCTGATGGGTCTTGTACGGGGTCTTGTCCTTGGAGAACCGGACGTCGCGGTACGGGCGAAACACCTTGCCCTCGCCGAAGTCCGGCTCGAGTTCGGCCAGCAGCGCGACCATCGGCGCGTGCACCGACGACTCGTAGACCGCCTTGTGGGCGGTCCAGAAGATCTTGCTGTTGTCCGCCTCGAGGTCCTCGTAGAAGTCCAGTGCGGCATCGGGGAATCCGGAGAACACGAACAGAAGGCTACGCCCGTGGGGGGGCGCCGGGGCGCCGACCCCGCAAACCCGCCCCGGGGCGGGGCGGCGAGGGGCGGCCGGGGAAGAGTGTGGT
>NZ_JBHZAH010000098.1:0-19105 GCF_042754225.1 Rhodococcus sp. NPDC059234 | reverse complement strand
GAGAACATCTCGGCCTGGATCATCGCGTCGTGGTTGGCCTTGTTGAAGTCGCTCCACAGTGCGGACGCGCCGGTGGGGTAGACCTCGACGCCGTCCCCGGCGAGCGCGGTGAGTTCGCCCTTGAGCTCGTCGACGGCCTTGACCATGTCGTCGGTGCTGGCGTTGGCGCCGGCGATGAGGATGCCGGTGTGGCCGTCCGGGCTGATGGACATCCCGGGCTGGGGCGCGATCACCTCACCGAAGCGCGGATCGGCCCGGAACAGTGCCGTGGCCTCGCCGAGGACCTGCTGGACGGCGGGATCGGAGACTGGCTTGGTGTCCGAGTGCACGACCACCTGCACCGCGGCCGAGGAGTTCCCACCGAAATGTTCCTGCGCCAGCTCGCGGACCTGCACCGACTCCGAGCCGCTGGCCTGCCAGCCGGCGCCGGCCAGCGAACTGAACACGCTCGGGGCCGCGGCCCCGAGTGCGACCAGGGCGATCAGCCAGACCCCGAAGACCCAGCGCGCCCGGCCGGCCATCGCGGCGCCGAGCCGGCCCAGGATCCCGCCGAACTCCGCGCGTGGCGCGCCCGGTTTCGGCGCCGGTGACGGCGGTCGGTCCGCGGTCGCGACGTTCCTGTTGCTCACGATCGACTCTCCTTCGTTTATACCCATGGGGGTATACGACAATGTGCTCGACCATACCCCTGGGGGTATAGACCGAACCAGAGAGAAGCGTCACACGGACGAGGGGTGACCCGTGGCCGGGTCCGGGTCCTTCGTGCGCGGCGGCGCTACGGTGCCGGTTTCATCTGCATGCCGCCCAGCTCCACGAGGTATTCGTTCGTCGAATCGTCGTATCGCACGGAGTAGGTGGTGGGGTAGTAACCGGCCTTCGGGTAGGTCTGCGGCTGCTTGACCGCCCGGTCGAGCGTCGGTTTCGTCAGCAACCACTCGCGGGTCATCATCGGTTCCATGAACGTGTACGCGCCGTCCCACGACCCGGCCATGAAGGTCTCGGTGAAGTCGTAGGCGCCCGGCGCCATGTTCTCGGCGCCGTCGGTCCAGTGCAGGCCCATCTCCGGGACCGTGTTGAACAGGGCCGGCCCGGGCGGGGGCGCGTAGTCCTGTGGCATCGACTGTGCCGGAGGAAGATTCGAGGCACGAACGAGGTAGTCCAGCCGCATCGGGGTGATCTCGGAGACCGCGCGGGCGTCGATCATGTAGAAGTGCATGTCGAAGTGCGGCTTGGTGAACACCCCGTCGGGTCCGTGCCCGTGCGGATTCCAGTCCAGCACGAGATGCTCGAACACCGTCTTGTCCGCCTCGGGCGGCAGCGTCAGCGGGAACGGCTGCATCGTCATGCCGGGGCCGGCGTCGTCCGTCAGGCCGTCCAGGGCGGCGGCGGTCAGGCGGAATCCGACGCGGTCGGGGGTGCCGTCGTCGTTCAGGGTCACATAGGACCGGGCGGTTCCGTTGCCGACGTTGGTGGCGGGGCCGTAGTAGATTCCGGCCGCTCCGAGGTCCTTGACGCCGCCGGCGGTGACGAAGGCCAGGCTGGCGCACACGGCGAGGGTGACGGCCGATGCCTTGCGGCGAGGGTTGGCACGCATGGATGCACCTCGATCTGCGCTGGGCTGCACGGATCAGGGTACCGCCGGACGCGCCGCCAGCAGCGGAAATCCGTCGGACCGCCCGGATCCGGCCACTCGAGTCGGTCGTCCAGCAGGAACCTCGGGTCGGTCGGGGCAGCAACAGCTTTCGCGGCAACGTCGCGCGCTGCGGGATGATTTCCGCTACCTTGACCAGGAGCGGCACGCCCGCATCCCGTGGGTAGCCGCCCGAGGTGGGCCCATGAAGCTGCTCGCGACACTGGCTCTTTCGGTGGCCCTGTGCGGCCTGATCACCCCCGTTGCGACGGCCGAACCGCGGGGCACCCCACTGCGGCAGGCCGCGTCGGTGGACCGCGTCACCATGCTCACGGAACGCCGCGCCGCCGTGTTCGTGAACTCGCCCGCGATGGGTCGGGTGATCCAGGTGCAGGTCCTGCTGCCCACCGGCTCCACCCCTCGGCCGACCCTGTACATGCTCGACGGCGCGGGCGGTGGCGAGGAGTCCGACTACCGCGAGAGCACCTGGACACAGAAGACCGACGCCGTCGGCTTCTTCGCCGACAAGGACGTCAACGTGGTGCTGCCGGTCGGCGGCACCGGCAGCTACTACACGGACTGGAAACGCCCCGACCCGGCCCTCGGCGTCGACGAGTGGGAGACGTTCCTGACCGAGGAACTGCCGCCGCTCATCGACGCCCGCTTCCACGGCAACGGGGTCAACGCCATCGCCGGACTGTCGATGGGCGCGCACGCGGCGCTGAACCTGGCCACCCGCCATCCCGCGATGTACGGCGGCGTCGCGGCGTTCAGCGGGTGTGCCGACAACAGCCAGTCGAACTCGAAGCTCTCCGTGCGTGCGACGGTCGCGTGGAAGGGCGGCGACGCCGACAACATGTGGGGTCCGGACGGCGATCCCGACTGGGCGGCCAACGACCCGATGCGCAACGCGGAGGCATTGCGCGGCAAGGAGATCTACGTCGCCGTCGGCAACGGCGTCGCCGGACCGTCGGACAGCCCGACCACCACGGAGGGGCTCAGCGCGATCACCCTCGGCGCCGCGCTGGAGTCCGCCGCGCTGCACTGCACGCAGCTGTTCGACCAGCGCCTGCGGCAGCTGGGCGTCCCCGCGACCTTCCACTACCGGCCGAACGGCACGCATTCCTGGCCGTACTGGCAGCAGGACCTGCACGACGCGTGGCCGACGCTGGCGCGGGCGCTCGGCCGGTGACGGGTCAGGCCACGCGCGACTTCCAGATCGCCAGGCCGTCGCCGGTGGCGAACGCGAGGAACGCGTCGTTCTCGTTCGGGTCGCCGATGGTGATCCGGACCCCGTCCGTGCCGTAGGGGCGGACCAGCACGCCGGCCGCCGCACTGGCCTCGGCGAACTCGGCCGAGCGGTCGCCGAGCGGCAGCCAGACGAAGTTCGCGTTGGACGCGGGCACCTCGTAGCCGGCGCCGAGCAGGGTGTCGCGCATCCGGCGCCGCTCGGCGACGATCCCGTCGGTGCGGGCCAGCAGTTCGTCCGCGGCGGCGAGCGAGGCGATCGCGGCGGCCTGCGCGACCGTGCTGACGGCGAACGGGATGTGCACCTTGCTCAGCGCCGCGACGATCGCGGGGTCGGCGACCGCGTACCCGACGCGCAGGCCTGCGAGGCCGTACGCCTTCGAGAACGTGCGCAGCACAACGACGTTCGACCGGCCGTCGGCCAGTGCCACGCCGTCCGGGATCTGCGCGCCGGCCTGGTCGCCGGGCCGCATGTACTCGATGTACGCCTCGTCGAGGATCACCATGATGTGGTCGGGCACCGCGTCGAGGAATCGCTCGAGCGCGTCCTGCGGCACGGCGGTCCCGGTCGGGTTGTTGGGGTTGCAGACGAAGATCACCCGAGTGCGGTCGGTGACCGCCGCGAGCATCGCGTCGAGGTCGTGCACGTGGTCGGCGGTCAGCGGCACCTGGACCGGGGTGGCGCCCGCGACCCGGGCCACCACGGGGTACACCTCGAACGCGCGCCACGCGAAGAGCACCTCGTCGCCGGGGCCCGCGGTGATCTGCACGAGTTCCTGGCACAGGCTCACCGAGCCACAGCCCGCGGCGACCCGGTCGACGCTGACGCCGAGCTTGTTCGCGAGGGCCTCGCGGAGGGCGACGGACCCGTTGTCGGGGTAGCGGTTCACCCCGAGCGCGGACTCGGTGATCGCGGCGGCGACGCTGGGGAGCGGTCCCGCCGTGGTCTCGTTGCTGGCCAGTTTGATGGCACCGGGGAACGTGCGTCCGGGCACGTAGGGGCTGATGTCGACGAGGTCGGGGCGGGTTCGCGCAGTCACGGCTGTCCATTATGCGCCGGTCCATCTACCGGCCGGTAGGGATTGCCGTTACCGGGCGAAAAGAAATTCGGGCGGCCCGGCCCGGACCGTGCCACAGTAGACGGTATGTCGGGAATATTCGCTGACAGTGCAGTGCTTCGCGCTGTCCTGGAGCGTCCGGACGCCGCTCCCGAACACGTGCCCCTGACGGCCGTCGAGCCGGACGGTCCCGCCCGCGGCGGCATCGTCGTCCTGCACGAGTCGCGGGAGTTCACCGATGCGCTGCTCGACCTGATGCGGCTGTTGGCCGGGGAGGGCTGGCTGACGGTCGCGCCGCACCTGTTCCATCGGCAGCCCGCGCACAGCGTCGCGGAAGTGTTCGGCGACAACCTGTTCGCCGACTTCGACGCCACTTTCGACTGGCTGGTCGCCCGCGGCGTGTACCCGGACTGCGTCGGCGTGCTCGGCTTCGACGACGCGGGTACCGCGGCGCTGCTGGTCGCCACCAACCGTCCGATCGGCGCGGCGGTGAGCGTCTCGGCCCGCGGGATCGTCGAGTCCCTCGCCCCGGACGCGCCCGCCCTGGTCGACGCGGCCGAGTCGCTGCAGGCGCCGTGGCTCGGGCTGTACGGCGACGACGATGCGCGCACTCCGCCCGATCAGGTCGAGCGACTGCGCGACGCGGTCGCACGGGCGCCGGTCGCGACCCACGTCGTCAGCTACCGCGGCCTCGAGCACCGGGCGGACGAGCCGCCGACCCTGCCCGAGGACGGTGACGACGCCGATCCCGCCGCGCAGGCCATCATGGACGCGACCCGCCGGATCTTCGACTGGTTCGACAGTAACCTGCGATAACGCGGACCTGACCAGCCGTTTTGCTTAACCGTCGGAGCGTGTGTAACCTTTCGATCCGGCGGTTCGAAAGGACCTGAGCCTAGGAAGCGTGCCAGAGCGGCCGAATGGGACTCACTGCTAATGAGTTGTCCTCCTCAAAGGGGACCGGAGGTTCAAATCCTCTCGCTTCCGCCACGCTGGTGCACGTAGGCCAGCACAACTGAAGACATGCGCCCGTAGCTCAACGGATAGAGCACTTGACTACGGATCAAGAGGTTAGGGGTTCGAATCCCTTCGGGCGCACAACAGGAAGCCCCTCACCCGCAGAAATGTGGGTGAGGGGCTTCCTCGTTCTGCATCGGCGGCCTGCCGGGGCGCTGGCCAGCGGGCGGTTCGACGAGCGCCGGTCCGAATCGGTGCGGCGGGCGACAGGGCGCGGAGGGTCGAGGAGCAGAATCGTCTGGATGAAGGTCGAGATTCTGTACTTCGCCGGGTGCCCGAACTGGCAGGACGCGGGCGAGCGGGTGCGGGCTGCGTCGGAAACAGCTGAGGTGCAGGACATCGAGATCGAGTATCGGCGAGTCGAGACGGACGACGAGGCCGCCGCGCTGCCGTTCGCTGGATCGCCGACGATCCTTGTCGACGGCGCCGATGCGTTCGACGACGCGGTCCCGGTGACCGAGCTGGCGTGCCGCCTGTATCAGACCGAGTCCGGGCTCGCGGGACTGCCGAGCATCGAGCAGTTGGCCGACTCGCTGCGCCGCAAGAGCGAGGCGGCGAGGCGTTGAGCCTGCTGTCCCGGCCGGTCACCCGCTGAGAGCGCTCGCGCTCACGAACCCTTCAAGAACCTGTAGTAGAACGCCGTGAACACCAGGACGATTCCGATGTTCACCATCAGCCGCGCCCAGAAGTGTTCCCGCAAGAACAGGACGTCCACAGCAACCACGACGGTTACCAGTGCGAGTACGTACAGCACGACGGTGGCCTGTCTTCCCATCCCCATTTTCTACTCGCCGATACGCGTGGGTTCTGGCGGATTTCTGGTTTGATCCCCTCCATGCGACCAGATGAGCAGTTGCCGCCGATTGCGCTGACGGCCCGCGATGCTGCGAACGTCTATCTGGAGTCCGACCGTGCGCCGGCCAACATCGTCAGCGTCTCGATCGTCGACGCCGCCGCACTCGACATCGACGAGGCGGCGGTGATCTCGTGGCTGCGCGATCGCCTCGACTGCTCGCCGATCTTCCGGCGCAAGCTGCAGCGGGCATTCGCTGACGTCATCTACCCGAGCTGGGTTGCGGATCCCGCGTTCGATGCCGGCAACCACGTGACCGTCGTTCACGCTTCGGACTGGGCTGGGGCTGAGCCTGTCATCCAATCCCTCGTCGCGTCACGAATGGACCTTTCGCGCCCCCCGTGGGACCTCACCGTCATCGGTGGTATTCGCGGCCTCGGGGACGGCCTTCCGGACAGGGCCACGGCACTTGTGTTCCGGTTCCACCACTCGATTGGCGATGCCGTGGTTACCGCTGCGACGGTTCGCCGGATGCTCACCGCCACACCTGAGCCGGCGCCGGTGCCGCCCTCGAGCGCTCGACGGAACCCCCTCGTCTCGGTGTTGCGGGCGCCACTCGACCTCGCGATGTACGTCCGGGCGATCGTCACCGCCCCGAAGTTGACACAGGCCGCGGCGGCGGGTGACTCGAATCCGGCTGGTCTCGACCCGGTCGTCACCCGGTTCAACAGGCGACTGGAGGGCGTACCCACTGTCGGGCTCGTCCACTTCGGCCTCGACGACATCCGCGCTGTCCGAGCTGCTGTCGAAGGAGCGACCGTCAACGATGTGGTGCTCACCGTCGTTTCCGGAGCACTCTCGAGCCTCCTGACCCGACTCGACGGCCCCGTGAACGGGCCTCTCGTTGCGACTATGCCGATCGCGGTGAACGACGGGGCCGGGACCGCCAACAAGTTCGCACTCGGGTGTGTGAACCTGCACGCCGACGTCGATGACCCCGTCGAACGCCTTCGCCAGATCCACGCGACCACCGCGGCCGAGAAGGTTCGTCAGCAGCATCCCGCTCTGGCTGAGCACCGAAGTCTCCCGAACTCGATTCCCGCATACGTGACCCGAATCGTCGGGTGGAAGAGCCGCCGCTCCACGGCGGCACCGCCGGCGTCCCATGTGACCATGATCTCGAACGTCCCCAGTCGGATGACGGATGCAACATTCATGGGCGCACCGGTGGTGGACCGGTTCGGCTTCCCGACCCTGAGCGACGGAGGTGGACTTGCGCACGGCGTTTCATCGATCGAACCGATCCTGGCCCTGACGTTCACAGCGGACAGCGCCGCACTGCCGGACGCCGCCGAGTACGAGGCGCTGCTCAGGGAGTCGTTCGCGGAACTTGCTTCGAAGGCGGCGAACTCGCTACGCGGCGAACGTGAATCGAGTTCCTGACCGAGACGGCGGTTGTCGCGGCGCGACCCGGGAGTCGCGCTCCGGAACCGAACTCGGGCCGCGCCCGACGCCTACGGCACCACGACCGCCCGGCCGCGAAGGGTGCCGGCGGACAGCCGCCGGTACGCCTCGACGCCGTTCTCCAACGAGAACTTCTCCACCGCGATGTCGAACACGCCCTGATGCGCGAGGTCGATCAGCTCGATGAGTTCGCTGCGCGAGCCCCAGTAGGGGGAGGTCACCGACGCCTCGTACGGGCTCTGCCCGAACCCGACCTTCGCGTGCGCCCGGCCGTCGCCGAGGCCGACGATCGTCACGTCCGAGGCGGTGCCCGCGACGCCCATCGCGATGTCGATGGTCGCCTGGTACCCGACGAAGTCCAGGACGAGTTCGGCGCCGGCCGGACCGGTGATCGCGCGGACCTTCTCGACCGCGGACGGATCGGACAGCACGGCCTCGTGCGCGCCGACGGACCGCGCGAACTCGAGCTTCTCCTCGTTCACGTCGAGCGCCACCACCCGCGCGGGCGAGAGGTGCCGCAGCAGCTCGATGGCCACGTGCCCGAGCCCGCCGGACCCGATCACGACGGCGGTCGAGCCGCCGCGCAGCTTGCCCAGCGACCGTTTGATCGCGTGGTACGGGGTCAGGCCGGCGTCGGTGAGCGGCACGGTCGCCACCGGGTCCAGGTCGCCGATGGGGACGAGGTGTCGCGGCGAGTCCACCACCATGTACTCGGCCAGCGCGCCCGGCGCGCCCAGCCCGGGTGGCCGGATCCCCAACTCGGCCGCGCGGGGGCAGTAGTTCTCCATGCCCTGCGCGCACTGCCAGCAGTTCCCGCAGCCCCACGGGCCGTACACCACGACATTCGTCCCGACGTCGATGCCGACCGCGCCGTCGCCGAGCTCGACCACGGTTCCCGCGCCCTCGTGCCCGAGCGTCAGGGGCAGTCCGTAGGGGTACTGCTCGGCGGGCAGGCCCATGATGAAGTCGTCGGAGTGGCAGACCCCGGCGGCGGTGATCTTCAGCAGCACCTGCCCCGGACCGGGGCTCGGCTTCTCGATCTCCCTGAGCTCGGGCTCGGCGCCGATCGTGGTGTACTGGATCGCCTTCATGCGACGCACCTCTCCGCTGCGGTCGCGCCCGGCCGGAGGTCGCCCGGATTGTGCGGGGCCGCTTCGCTGGTACGGCGTCGACGTTAGTCGCGGTAGGGGACCGCTGCGAGCGGGCGCCGGCTCACCAGCTGCAGCCGCAGACCCCCGCCAACGACCGGACCTGGTAGCACTCGGTGCACGCCTGGCCGTGCTCGCGCCGCCGACTGAGGTCGCGCTTCTGCGCCTTCGCCCGCATCGCGACCACCGACTGGGTCAGCGCGGCGGTGCCGCCGTCGGCGGGCAGGTCCGTCGCCCCGAAGTGCCGGTAGCAGCGCAGCCGCTCCTCTGCGGCGTGCCACTCGACGTCCGCGGGCGACTCGCCGTAGGTCGCCTCGACGGCCTTCGCGTACCCGTCGCCGACGCGTCCGTCGACGCTGCTCACGCACAGCGCCGAGAGCAGCGGTTCGCCGCGACTGCTGCATTCGAGTGCCACCTTGGCGAGGGTCTTGCCGATCCAGTTCTGCAGCAGATTGGAGGTGCGGACACCCGAGGAGGTCTGCACGGTCTCGGCGAGCTCCGGATACGTGGTCGTGCGCCGGTAGCCGCCCGCAACCTCCATCAACGCCCGTCGCGCTTCGGCAGCCCAGATCTCCTGGTTGTCGGCCATGGGTACCTCCTCGGTCTCTTGCCCGGTTCATCCGTTCGCGTTATCGGAGTGTTACCGCGGCCACGTTCCGGGGTCGCGCTGCAGGTAGAAGCTGACGTCGGGGTGCCGGCTCGGCACTCGCGCGGGTGCTCGGCGGGTCGGCGACGGCGACGCGGGGGCGCGGGTTGGTCGCCGCCGCTGCTGATCGAGTCCGCGTCGCTTACCGTAGTTGGGTGACCAATCCTGCTCAGGGCGCCGCGGCCACCGGATCCAGCTGGCCAGCGATCCTCACCTGGCGTGCGCAGTCGGCGCCCCGCATGGAGTCGGTGCGGGTGCAGTTGGTCGGAAATCGGATCAAGGCGGCCGGGCGGATCATCGGCGGCCACTGCGACGAGCACCCCGCATTCAGCGCCTCCTACGACTTGGTCACCGACGAGAACGGGGTGACCCGCAGGCTCTCGCTGCGCACCAGCCTCGCCTCCCGTGAGCGGCAGATCTCGATCAGCCGCGACGAGGAGGGCTACTGGATGGTCGAGGACGGCACCAACCACACCCGCTCCACCTTCGGCGGCGCACTGGACGTCGACGTGGTGCTCAGCCCGTTCTTCAACACGCTGCCGATCCGACGTTTCGGCATGCAGCACGACTCCGAGGACATCCAGGTCCCCGTCGTCTACGTGTACCTGCCCGACCTGAGCGTGCGGGCCGCGGACCTGACCTACAGCAGCGGTCCCGACGGCATCCACGTGCTCTCGCCGGTGTCGAGTTCGTCGGTCACGGTCGACGCCGACGGCTTCATCCTCGACTACCCCGGCCTCGCCGAGCGGATCTAGGCGCTGCGCGCCCGTGCGCGATTTTCACCCCCGGGGAGGGTGAGAATCGCTCACAGTGCGCGGAGCGCGCCGCCCCTGCGGCCGGCGTCCCGCAGGGCTTCCGCCCATCCGGGAGCGCCGATCTCGATGTCGGTGATGTCCCATCTGTCGAGGTCGTCGTGACGCCGCCGCGCCCGGTACCCCGCCTCGACCAACGCCTCGGTGCTGCCCGAGGTGGCCAGCGCGCGGCGGGCGTCGGTGAGCAGCGCCAGCGCCTCGTCCAGCGCGACCGTCAACGCCTGCGCGTTCGCCTCGCACATCGCGCGGACCAGCCCCGGCGCGGTGCCGGCGACGCGGCTGCCGTCCCGGTAGGAGCCGGCCGCCAACGCCAACGCCAGGTCCCCGCCGGACGCCGCGGTGACCGCGAGCGCCTCCGCCAGCAGGTGCGGCAGGTGCGAGATCCGGGCGACCGCCTGGTCGTGTTCGGCGGCCCCGGCGGGCACCACCACGGACCCGCAGTCGAGGGCGAGCCGAGCCACCCGCGTCCACGCCTCCGGGGCGGTGTCGTCCTCCGCCGCGACGACCCACACCGCGCCGCGAAACAGGTCGCCGTCCCCGGCCGACCAGCCGGACTGGGCCGTGCCGGCCATCGGGTGCCCGCCGACGAACCGGGCGGCCAGTCCGTGCCGACGGACCGCGTCGAGCACGGCGCCCTTGACGCTCACCACATCGGTGAGGACGCAGCCGGGGGCGCACCGTGCGACCTGCTCGAGCACCGGGTCGAGGGCGGGCTCGGGGACCGCGACCACCACCACCGCGTCCTCCCGGCGGGCCCGCTCGAGTGCCGCGACCAGATCGGTTCCGGCGTCGAATCCGTCGGCGACGGCCTCGTCTGCTGCGATGGCGGATCGGTTGTACCCCCAGGCCGTCCGGCCCGCAGCGACGGCGGCGCGCAGCAGCGAACCGCCGATCAGCCCGAGCCCGAGCACGCACACCGGTCGGTCAGTCGATTCAGCAGACACCCGGACAGGTTGGCACATTTGCCGCCGGACTTCATGAACGGGCCGCGGGCGGACTACGGTTGCCGCATGGCTGCTCAGCGCGCGGGTAACAACAGCGCCCCCTCGGACCAGTTCGAGGATCTCGAAGGCTTCGGCGTCGCGGTCGTCCTCGACGACGGCAAGTGGAAGTGCACGGCACTCACCGCGGCGGCGCTGACCAGCCTCGAGGCCGCCGAGACCGAGCTCCGGGAGATGCGGAGTTCGGGCGCGGTGTTCGGGCTGCTCGACGTGGACGACGAGTTCTTCGTCATCCTGCGTCCCGCGCCGACCGGGACCCGACTGCTGCTCTCCGATGCCACCATGGCACTGGACTACGACATCGCCGCCGACGTGCTCGAGGCCCTCAACATCGAGGTCCCCGACCTGGACGTCGACGAGATCGACGACGTGGAGCCGTGGGAGGAGGGCGACCTGAGCCTGCTCGCCGACCTCGGTCTGCCGGAGCCGGTGCTCGGGGTGATCCTCGCCGAGACCGAGCTGTACCCGGACGAGCAGCTGGGCATGATCGCGCAGCGCCTCGGGTTCGCGGGCGAACTGTCCGCCGTGCTCGACGTCCTGCCCCGGTAGATGTCGCCGGGGGTGGACCTGCGGGCCCGCGACGAGGCGATGATTCGCGCCGCGATCGAGGCCGCCCGCGCCGCCGACGCCGCGGACGTGCCGGTTGGTGCGGTGATCTACGACGCCGACGGCGTGGAACTGGCGCGGGCCGCCAACGCCCGCGAGGCCTCCGGCGACCCGACCGCGCACGCGGAGATCGTGGCGCTGCGCGCGGCGGCCCGGGTACACGGCGACGGCTGGCGACTCGAGGGCGCGACCCTGGCCGTCACCCTGGAGCCGTGCACGATGTGCGCCGGCGCGCTGGTCCTGGCGCGGGTGTCGCGGGTGGTGTTCGGCGCGTGGGAACCGAAGACCGGTGCGGTCGGCTCGCTGTGGGACGTGGTCCGCGACCGCCGGCTCACGCACCGACCCCAGGTCCGCGGTGGAGTGCTCGAATCCGAGTGCGCCGAGCTGCTCGAGGAATTCTTCCGCGGGCAGCGCTGACCACGCGATTTAGCGTCAGCGTCGAAGTCGGGTAAAGTCACCGGCGGTGGCGTGTCCGAGCGGCCTAAGGAGCACGCCTCGAAAGCGTGTGACGGGTAACCCCCGTCCGAGGGTTCAAATCCCTCCGCCACCGCCACGAAGACCCCCGACCGATAACCGGTCGGGGGTCTTCTGCGTATCGGGTCGGGCGCAGCGCACACCCGCCGTCGTGAACACCCACCGTGTGCGCCGGCGAAACCGGTGTGAGGTCGGCAGCGGGGGTGTGCCGTCGGTGGTGCGCTACGCGACCTCGGCGAGCGCCGCGTGGACCCAGCGGACCAGCTCCGCGCCCACGCGGTCCAGCGCCTGCACGTCACGCTGCGCCTTGGCGACCATGATCGCGCCCTCGATGGTCGCCACCGCGGTGGTCGCGAGCGACGCGGCCCGGTCCGGGGTCAGCCCGCGACGTTCGAGCCCCGCGGCGATGACGGTCTCCCAGGAGGTGAACGCCCCGCCCGCGACGGTTCGGGCCGCGTCGAAGTCGCCGCCGGCGAGTGCGGCGGCCGCGACGGGGCAACTCGCGCCGAAGTCGGAGTCCAGCAGCTGACGGCGGAATCCGTCGACGATCGTCAGCAGGGTCTCGCCGGGTTCGCGCTGCTCGAGGTTCGCGGCGATCGTCGCGCTCATCAGCTCGCCCGCCATCCGGGTGGCCTCCTCGGCGAGCTGCGCCTTGCCGCCCGGAAAGTGGTGGTAGATCGAGCCGCGAGGCGCCTGGGAATGCGTGATGACGTCGGCGAACGAGGTCGAGTCGACGCCGCGTTCGCGAAAGAGCGTCACCGCGCTCGCCAGCATCCGGTCGCGGGTGGTGCCGCCTTGTTTCACGTGGTTGCCTCACTCCCTCTCGCCGCCGAGGATAGCGGTGCGGCCGATCCGGGATCGTGCGCTGCGCCCCGTCGGCGAGGTGGCGGATCGATCGCCGTGGCCACCGCGAGGCAGGCGAGCGCCGCGACGTCCACCGCCAGCACTCGCGACGACTGCTCGTTGGTGTGGCCGATCGCGGCGGCCAGCGCGACGTAGCTGCCCATGCTCGTCGCGGCGGCGGTGGTGGCCGCACCGCGCAGCGCCGGTGCGAAGGCGGCGACGACGAGGCCGCCGCCGACCGTAGCGAGCAGGACGGCGCGGTGGCGCAGCAGCAGCTCGAGGTCGGGTCCGGCGACCGGCGCCCCGTACAGGGCCTCGACCCGCGCCGCGGACACCACGCCCACGCCGGGGGCCAGATTGACCAGCCCGACTCCGATCAACAGTCCGCGTGCAATTCGCTTCGCCCACATGATGTCTTCCCTTCCTCCGGCGGTGGTTGTGCCAGCATGTCCGGTGTGAGCAGGCGTCCGCTTCCAGAAACGTGCGGTGGGCCGACGGTGTGGCTGTGGTGCGGGCACGCGATCTACCTGGGCCCGTCGCTGCGGCTCGCGCCGCACTCGACCTCGGTGTACTGCCTGGTCGTCGGACTCGACGCCCCGTTCGTGCTGCGGGTGCCCGGGTGCCCCGACGTGACGCTGCGCTCCGCGCTGGTCCCGCCCCGGTCGGAGCACCAGGTCGTGGCGGTGGGTCGGCGAATGATGTTCTGCTACTTCGATTCCAGCTCGTCGCGCGCGGGCCGCTGCCGGGACCGGATGTCGGGGGCGATCGGTGCGTTCGCGGTCGACCATCGCGACGAGGCTCTCCTGATCGCACTCGGTACGGGTCCGCGCCCCGACTCGTACGGAATCCTGGCCTGCGCGAGCGGGGCGGTCGCCGGCCGGATCGACGGCCGGATCGACGGGGTGACCCGGACACTCCGCGCGCACCCGTCGGCGACGGTGTCGGCCGCCGAGTTCGCGCAGCTCGCCGGACTGTCGCGCCCGTACTTCCTGCGACTGTTCGCCGCCGAGGCCGGCACCAGCTTCCGGCGGTACCGGCTGTGGGCGCGGATGCTGCAGGTCGCCGCGGCGACCTCGAAGGGCGCGGACCTCACTCGCGCGGCGGCCGACGCGGGCTTCGCGACGCCGTCGCACTTCAGCGACGCCTTCCGTCGAATGTTCGGGCTCAGTCCCTCCGCGCTGCTCGGCGCGGGAACCGAGATCGTCATCGAGGACGGCGGCTGAATTCCGGCCGTGCGAAGGTCTTCGGTGCCGTACGTCCTCGCCCCGGCCACTATCCTGCCCCTATGCGAAGGCGCTGGTGGGTCCTCGGTGCGGTGGTGGTCGTGGCGGTGCTCACGCTGCTCGTGGGCCCGTGGGTGTACGGCACGTGGATCGCGACGGACGACGCCCCGGCGGCCTCCGTCTCGACCTCCGGGGCGCAGGCCGCGACCGGCGACGTGAACGGCAGCTGGCGGGTGGACGCCGGGACCGCCCCGAACGCGACCGCGGCCGGCTACACCGTGCACGAGATCCTCAACGGTGCGTCGGTCACCGTCGTCGGGACCACCGACGAGGTCGACGGGCACGCCACGGTCGAGGCGGGCAAGCTCACCGCCGCGACGGTCACCGTCCAGGTCAAGGGCATCAGTACCGGCAACGCGCGCCGGGACGGCCAGTTCGCGGGCAACGTCATGTCGGTCGGCACGTATCCGACCGCACGCTTCACCCTCGACCAGCCGGTCGACCTGTCCGCGCTGCCCACCGACGGCTCGGCCACGACCGTTCCCGCGTCCGGCTCGCTCGAACTGCGTGGGGTCTCGCGCCCGGTCACGGTCGGCGTCGAGGTGCTGCACTCCGGTCAGGCCCTGATCGCGTCCGGCTCGATCCCGGTGACGTGGACGGACTTCGGCGTGCAGCCGCCGTCACTCGCGTTCGTCACCGTGGACGATGCCGGCACCGTCGACTTCCTCGTACACCTGGACAAGGTCTAGGGAGTCCATCCCGGCGGGCCGAAGACGTACCCGATCCGCTCCCGCCAGGACCCCGCGCCTCGCACGTCGCGGGCGATTGCCGCGTACTCGTGCGCCTGCAGGGTGAGCACGTTGTAGGTGCCGACAGGCTTCGTCAGACCGTATGTCGGCCGGTGTGTTTCGCGCTCGAAGGTACCGAACAGGCGGTCCCACAGGATGAGGATGCCGCCGTAGTTCTTGTCGAGGTACTCCGGATCGCAGCCGTGGTGCACGCGGTGGTGCGACGGGGTGTTGAAGACGAACTCGATCGGCCGGGGCAACCGGTCGATGCGCTCGGTGTGCACGAAGAACTGGTAGACGAGACTGACGCTGAACCCGACGAACACCATCCACGGGGGTATCCCGATGAGCGGCAACGGGATCCACATGAGGATCTCGCCGCTGTTGTTCCACTTCTGGCGCAGTGCCGTGGAGAAGTTGAAGTACTCGCTCGAGTGGTGCGCCTGATGGGTGGCCCACACGATCCGCGCGCGATGTGCGATCCGGTGGTACCAGTAGTACAGCAGGTCCACGCCGACGATCAGGATCACCCAGGTGTACCAGGCGTCGGCCGGCAGGTGCCACGGTGCCAGGTAGGCGTAGATCGCGGCGTACCCCACGAGCGCGAGGGCCTTCCACGCCGCGCTGGTGAAGATGGACACCGCCCCCATCGAGATGCTGGTGCGGGCGTCCCGGGTGTCGTACCCGGCCCTCGGCGGGATCGCCCGTCCGTCGGCGTCGACTTCGGGCTCGGCGAGGTATCGCGCCGCGGACCACTCGAGCGCGAGGAACAGTACGAAGAACGGAATGGCGAACGCGACCGGGTCGCGCAGCGGCCGTGGCAGCGAGTTCCAGAACTCCGGGACGAATTCGAACATCCCTGCAGTGTGGACCTCGGGCGCGACTCGATCCAGACCCCCGCGCCGGTGCCCGCCCGGGGCAGCCGTCGCGACGCGCCGCGGACGCCGCGGGTTCCCCTGTGGACAAGTGCCTGTGCACAGGCGTTGACGTGCACTTTTCGGTGCTAGCTTTCGGTCGTTCGGCACGGAAGTCGAACCATCCGGGGGGAGATCGCATGTCAGAACGAATCAGTGCGGACGTCGTCGCCGCCGGGTTGCTCGCGTCCGACGGCGGCAGCTGATGCGTCCGACACTCGACCAGTTGCGCGGCTGGGACCCCGCAGCGCTCGCCGTCGCCGCGCACCGGCTCACCGCGGCGAGCCGGGCGTACTCCGACGCCGCCGGGGCTGCGAACCGTCTGGTCGACGACTCGGCCGGGTACTGGGCCGGGCTCGCTGCGGCGGGGGCCCTGGAGCGGTCCGGTAGGGAGTTCGACGAGGCGACACGGGTTTCCGGTGTTGCCGAGCGGATGTCGGTGAGCCTGCAGTCGGGAGCGGCATCGATCGGGTCGGCGCGCGCCACCGCGCTGGAGGTGGCCGAACGCGCGAGCACGGACCTCGGGTTGCACGTCACCGGCGACGGTCGGGTGAGTGCGCCGCGGGTCCCGTGGACGAGCGCACTGGTGACGGGTGCGCTCGTCCAGGCGCGGCTGAACGAGGCGGCGCGGGTGTGCCAGGCGAGGTTGTCGGCCGCGCTCGACACCGTCGACGAGGCGGATCGGGTTCTCGCCGGGGAGCTGCGCCGGGGAACCGACGAACTCTCGCTCGCCCCGCGCGGTCCCGCCTCACCGCCGTCGAAAGAGTGGACACCCGAAGAGAATTCGCGCTACTGGTCGGATCTGTCCGAGGAGCAGCGGCGGTGGGTGCTCGCGGAGCATCCGGAGTGGGTCGGCAATCGCGACGGGATTCCGGCGCATGTGCGCGACGAGGCGAACCGGGCGGTGCTGGCGGCGAATCGGCAGCGGCTCGAACGTCTGATTGAGCAACTGCGTTTCGGTGCAGTGGAATTCGGGAGGGGCGGGGTTTCGGGGCAGCTGATCTGGGCCGCGGTCGCCGACGCCGGCACCCGCCTCGGCGAGATCGCTGCGGTGGAGCGGACTCTCGGCCGCTCGGATCGGCATCTGCTGGTGTACCGGGAAGCCGGCGAGCACGTCCAGGCGGCCGTCGCGGTCGGCGACGTGGATGCTGCCGACCACGTGGCGGTGTACACGCCGGGAGTGAACGCGAACGTCGCCGACGGTCTCGAGGGCTATACCGCGGCGGCGGAGCGGCTCGGCGCCGAGGCCGCGCGTCAGCTCGACGCCGACGGACGTGGCTCCGAGACGGTCGCGACCGTCGCTTGGCTGGACTACCGTGCCCCGCAACTGGATCCGGACCGGCCCCTGTCCACCGCGACCGATGTCGTCCGCGATCTCGGTGGCCTGCGCGGCGCTACGGACGGGGCCAGGCGACTGGCGTCCTTCCTCTCCGGCATCACCGCCGCGCGAGCGGACGACCCCCACCTGACCGTGCTCGGGCACTCCTACGGGTCGACCACCACCGGTCTGGCCCTACTGCACGGCGGCACGGGGGTGGACGACGCGGTCTTCCTCGGTTCTCCCGGGATCGGAACCGACCGGGCCGGAGACCTCGACCTCGCGCCCGGTCACGTGTACGTCGCCGAGGCGCACGGCGATCCGGTGGCCGATCTCGCCGCCTTCGGCACGGATCCGAACCGGATGGACGGCGTGACCAACCTGTCCACCTCGGCGGCGACGACGGCCGACGGTCGGTCGCGTGCCGGCGCGCAGGGACACAGTCAGTACCTCGACGACGGGACGCTCAGTCTGTACAACCTCGGCGCCGTCGTCGGTGGCCTGCCCGGGCACCTCGTCGAAGGCACCGACGAGGGGATCGCGGACCGCATTCCCGGATCCCTCCTGAACAGGCTGCGGGAGAAGGTCTTCGGTGGGGGACCGCGCCTCGGCGACCTGGCGGGTCTGCCCGGCGGGCTTCGGCTGCCCACGCCCACCGGCGCCTTCTGATGCGCGAGAGGAGAGCAGTCATGAGAGCTGGCAGGCGATGGGCGGTGGTCGCGGTGGTCGCGGCGACGGCGGCAGGCTGTGCGGCGACCGGTGGCGGTCATCGCGTCGACGGCGCGGAAGCCGCACGGCGTACTGCAGTCCTGGCGTCGCGGGTCTCGCTCGAGGAGGCGGCCGCGTACGCCGAGTCGACGGGCGAGGCGATTCGCGGCGCGATCTCGGTCGCGGTGCCGGTGGGGACGTGGCGTCCGAACCGACCACCCTCGGGCGCCGGGAACTGCACCGGCTTCACCCACACCCCCGGACAGTCGAGGACCACCGGCACCTGGCTGATCGACGGTGGCATCCCCGACGACCTGTGGCCGGACGCCGTCGCCGCGCTGCGATCGGTCACCGACCGCCGCGGCTACGGCGCCCCGGTCGTCGCGGTCGACCGCCCGAGCGACCACGCGCTGCGTGTCTACGGCCCCGGCGGCGCGTACGTGTGGTTCGGCACCGGGAAGAACGGGGTGCTCGACGTGACCACCGCATGCCACCTGCCGGCGTCGACGCCACCGGGGCCGGTTCCCGTGGTCGGAGCACGATGACGCCGAATGCACTGGGCCACAGGGTGCAGCGAGCCCAGCGCCGGATGGACGAACTGCGCGCGGAGGTCGAGGCGGGCGGCGGTCTGGTGCGGCTGACGCTCACGGCCGACTGCCGGCTGGTCGGGCTCGAACTCGCCCCTCGCGTGCTCGATCTCGGCGCCGAGCGGGTCGCCGCCCTGGTGACGGAGGCGCACGAGCGGGCGCACGCGGCCGTCCGTCGCGCCGCCGATGCGGTGCTGGTCGACCTGACCGGCGACCCGCTCGTGGCCCGCGCGCTCGACGCCGCGCAGCGCATCGGCGCGGACGGACCCGACGCGTGCGACGCGGGGGACTGCGAGAGCAGGATCCCGCTTCTGGTGGATCCGCTCGGCCGTGACGACTGAATTCGACCCTGCGACACCGGGTATTCACCCCCCGGCGTGCGGGAAATAGGGTTAGACCCCACAATGGCCGGGTGAAACGCACCGTGACCGCCCTCGCCCTGGGGGCCACCCTCCTGCTCGCCGGCTGCAGCTCGGACGACAGCTCCTCTTCCGCCGCCGCGACCTCCGCCGCACCCGCCGCGACCTGCCCCGCGGACGCCACCAACGACGATCCGACGGCCACCGTCATCGCCAAGACCGCGACGCTGCCCGCGGGGGTGACCGTCGACGGTGCCTCCACCAAGATCGACGGCGAGAAGATTCAGGTCACGGTGCGCCTGTGCGGAAGCGATCTGAAGGGTGACTCGCTGAAGACCGCGGCCACGGCGGTCGCGACCCCGGTCAAGGACTCGCTGCTCGCCAACTCCCTCGGTGTGCTGAATGTTCAGGTGGTCGGCGGAGATTCGGTCCACAGCACCGACTTCCAGACCTGGAACAGCTAGGGCG
>NZ_JBHZAH010000097.1:0-19278 GCF_042754225.1 Rhodococcus sp. NPDC059234 | reverse complement strand
GCATTCGGTCTGACCGAATGCTGGGTCCCTTCACCCATGTGTGCGGCGGTGGTGGATCAGTCGGCGGTGACCATCACCGGCTCGTCCGCGATCTGGTCGGGCGACACCGTCGCCTGCTCGATCCTGCGCGGCAGCAGCAGCGCCAACACCAGGCCCACGATCGCGGCGACGGCGCCGATCAGGAACGCGATCTTGAAGCCGTTGTCGTCGTAGAACACGAAGCCACCGGTCATCTCCGGCGGGATCGGCGCGATGTGCGAGTTGTTCATCACGGTGAACGCGATGACCGGCAGGACGGCCGGGAAGATGCTCTGGAAGACGCCGACGATGCTCGCGGTGGAGGCCTGCAGCTGCGGCGGCACCGCCTCGATCAGCAGGTTCGGCACGGCCGCGTAGCCCATACCCATGCCGAGGCCGACCAGGCCGGCGAACAGGATCAGCGAGGGCTTGCTGTCATGCGAGTACGCGGTCAGGGCGCAGCCGAGCGCGGCGGAGATCATGCCGATGGCCATCAGAAGACGCGGCTTGGCGAACTGACGACCGACGAGGATGCCGACGATCAGGCCACCGACCACGGTCATGGCGCCGATCGGCGCCTGGAAGATCGCGAATCCCTCGGCGTCGACGCCGAATCCGTAGCCGAGGCCCATGATCGCGGGCGTCATGGCGAGCATCGGCAGCAGCAGCGTGTACAGGCCGCTGACGCCGTAGACACAGCCGGCAGCGGCGGCGGTCAGGATTACCGGGCGACGACGCAGCACCTTGAGGTCGATCAGCGGCTCCTTGACGGTTCCGGCCGTGACCAGCCACGCCACGATCAGCGCGATGCCACCGAACAGGTAGGTCAGGGTCGAGCCCGACTTCCAGCCCCAGGTCGGGCCGAAGCTGATCGCGACCAGGACGCCCGCCAGGCCGGCGCCGAGCAGGACCGCACCGAGGACATCGAGGCGTGAACGCAGCCGGATGGTGGTCTCGTCGGTGCTGAACATGATCATCGCGCCGAGCACGACGAGGCCGATGACGAAGAACCAGAAGATGCTGCGGAAGCCGTGGTTGTCGATCAGCCAGCCCGTGATGAACGGCGCCGGGATGGCGATCAGGCCCATGCCGCTGGTCGCGATGCTGACGGCCAGCGCGACCTTCTTCGCCGGGAACACGTCACGAATGAGCGAGTAGCTCAGGAACAGGCACGGGATCAGCAGGCCCGAGAGGGACCGGCCGACGATCATGATCGCGTAGCTCGAGGCGATCGCGCAGATGAAGGACCCGAGCGCGGCGACGCCGATGCAGGCCAGCAGCAGCTTGCGCTTGCCGTACATGTCGGCGAGCTTGCCGATCAACGGTGCGGTGACCGCGCCGACCAACAGGAAGGACGTCAGCAGCCAGGCGCCCTGCGTGGTCTGGTAGTGCGTCGAGATCGCAGGCTGCGCCATCGAGATCATCATGTAGCTGATCGCGAGCATCTCGAGCACGAGGACGATCGAGGCCAGGGAGAAGATCAGGCGCGGCGTCCACCGCTGCGGCGCGTTCGGATCCTGCGGCGGTGAGCCCGCCGATCCGGAGTGGGCTGGAGCGACCATCATCGGGTCCTTTCGGGTGTATCCACGGAACTCGGTGTCGGAGACCGACGAGGTGTTCGAGCCGGGCATGTGGTGGGTGTTCACATTCACCAGGTGCTTGCCGACTGAATGTGTAATCGACATCACAATGCCCCGGAGGCATCTCGCACCATCCGTTGTTCCGCCCAGCGGGAGATCCGAACGATTCGCGCGTCATCCGGACCCGAAATCTCGAGGTTAAAGCGCAATTCGGGCGTGTAGCACCGTCCGACCGCCCCCGCCACGAGACGGTCGTCACCGTGCCCGTTCACGCCCACGACGCGGGAGGCCGGGCAGCGTAGGGGACGGGCACCGGCGTCCGCGGCCGCCTCTCCCGATGAGCGGACCGAGATCGCCTCGCGCGCAACATTCGCTGGCTACGTTGGGGGCACCAGTGTGACGCCCACCACCAGAAGGAGCCCCATGACGGCCACCCTCGATTTCGACGCCACCAGCAGGACGATGGGGGGCGAATACGAGCTGCACTACCACGAGGCCGGCAGCGGACCGGTGCTGCTGATGCTGCACGGCTCCGGACCGGGGGTGAGCGGATGGTCGAACTTCGCGGGCAACTTCCCGGTGTTCGCGGAGCACTTCCGCACGATCGTCCTCGACATGCCCGGCTTCGGGCGCAGCCCGGCCCGGGAGTGGAACGACGTGTACCCGCGGGTGGCGGCCGACGCGATCCGCTACTTCCTCGACGAGCTCGGCATCGACAGTGTGGACATCGTCGGAAACTCCATGGGCGGCAACGTCGGTACCGAATTCGCGCTCGCCCACCCGGAGCGGGTGCGGCGGATGGTGCTCATGGGCCCGGGCGGTCTGGCGGTCAACAGTTTCGCGCCGCCGGTCAGCGAGGGCTCGCGCCGGCTGTTCGAGTTCCTGGCCAACCCGACGCGGGAGGGCATGGTCGCGTGGGTCGACACGATGGTCGGCAATCCCGCCGTGGTCACCGACGAACTGATCGATCAGCGGCTGGCGAACGCCCTCGCTCCGGGCGCAATCGCCAACACCTTCAAGATCTTTCAGACGTTCTCCGACCCGCGCTTCGCGGACCGTCCGCAGTTGTGGGCCAGGGCCGCACAGGTACAGCAGGAGACGCTGCTGGTCTGGGGCCGTGACGATCGGATGCTGCCCTACGAGGGCAGCCTGTTCCCGTTCCGGCAGATGCCGAACGCGGAACTGCACGTGTTCTCACGGTGCGGGCACTGGGCCCAGATCGAGCGCAAGGCCGACTTCGAGCGGCTGACGGTGGAGTTCCTGAATCGGTAGCCGCACCCGGCGTTGACGGCGTTCCCGGGCCGCCCCGCAAACGACCGGTGACCCGGTGTCACGTCCGTGACGACTGTCGATACGGACGTGACACCGGGTCACCTGGTTGTGGTCGGCAGGACCGGACTACACCAGCTGGCCGGGCACCGGGTAGCTGCGCAGCGAGTCGGTCTCGATCACGCCCTCGAACGCGGCACGCTCGATGGAGTCCTTCAGCGCGGCACAGGTCGGCACCCAGTTGCTGTGCTCGCCCAGCGCGGCCCGGCGCGCGAATTCGGGACATGCCGACTCCGCGTCGTCGAGCCACTGCACGCTCGTGTGGGTGGGGCTGTACTTCTCGACCAGCACCCGGTTGCCGCAGCTGTTGCAGCTCAGTTCCTGCATGAGAAGAGCCTTCCTGCTAGGCCTCGGCCGCGTGCCGAGCGCCGATGTAGCCGAACACCATCGCGGGGCCGATTGTGGCGCCCGCACCGGCGTAGTCGTTGCCCATCACCGCGGCCGACGTGTTGCCGGTCGCATAGAGGCCGTCGATGACCGCGCCGTCGGCGCGAAGCACCTGAGCCTTGTCGTTGTAGACCAGCCCACCCTTGGTACCCAGGTCGCCGGCGCGCACGCGCAGCGCGTAGAACGGGCCCTTGTCCAGCACGTCCAGCGTGGGCTGGGGGAGCGAGGGGTCACCGTAGTAGTTGTCGTACGCGCTGACGCCGCGGTCGAAGTCCTCGTCCCGGCCGGCGCGGGCGAAACCGTTGTAGCGCTGGACCGTATCGGCGAGCGCGGACACGGGGACGTCGATCTTGGCGGCGAGATCCTCGATGGTCTCGGCGGTCTGGATCAGGCCGCTCTCGAGCCACGACTTCGGGAACTTCTGCCCCGGCATGATGCCGCCGATGGGGTAGCGGTTCTTGGCCTTGTGGTCGAAGAGGAACCACGTCGGCTCGTGGCCGCCGGCCAACTGCTGGTGCACGAACGTCACGTACGGCGACGCCTCGTTCGTGAACCGCTTGCCGTGCTGGTCGACGATGATCGAGCGAGGGATCGACCGCTCCGAGACCAGCACCTGGTTGATGCCGTCGGGGCGGAGGAAGGACGGCATCCACCAGGCATCGTCCATGAGATCGACTGCCGCACCGAGCTTCTCGCCGGCGATGATGCCGTCACCGGTGTTCTCCACCGCGGCCGCGCTGAAGTTGTCCTTGCCGCCCTCGGGGAGGTAGCGCTTGCGCATGTCGAGGTTGTACTCGAACCCGCCGCTGGCCAGCAGCACGCCCTTGCGCGCCCGGATCCGGAATTCCCGGCCGCCCTTCTCCGCGACCGCGCCGACCACGGCGCCGGACTCGTCGGTGACGAGCGACTGCAGCGGGGTGTTCAGCCACAGCGGGACCCCGGCGTCCTTGAGCGCCAGCCGCAGCCGGGCGATCAGGGCGCGGCCCAGGGTGTCCATGTTGCGGCGCAGCACGATGGCCTTGACGGCCCGCACGCCGGTGAGCAGCGCGGTCCACTTCGCCTTCCAGGTCCGCGTCACCATGTTCAGCTGGACGAAGTCCTTCGACGTGATGAACAGTCCTGGCGGGGTGGCCAGCGCGGCCGGACGCAGCAGCGCCTCGTCCTCGCCGAGCTCCTTGAGGTTCACCGGGAGCGGCTCGATGGTGCGGCCGGCGGGCCGGCCACCCGGCTGCTCGGGGTGGTAGTCGGAGTAGCCGGTGCACCACTGGAAGCGCATGTGCCGGCTGGAGGTCTCGAGGAACTCGAGCGTCTTCGGGCCCTCGTCGATGAACGCGTCGAGGTTCTTCGACGGCACCCGGTCGCCGACCACGGCGTCCAGGTAGGTGCGCACGTCGGCGCGCGAGTCGCCGAGGCCCTCACGGACCAGCAGCGGGTTGTTGGGAACCCAGACACCGCCGCCGGACAGTGCGGTCGTGCCGCCGTAGAACCCGGCCTTCTCGATGACGAGGGTGTCCAGGCCGCGGTCCTTCGCGGCGAGCGCGCCGGTCAGGCCGCCGCAGCCGCTGCCGACGACCAAGAAGTCGACCTCGTGGTCCCAGGACTGTTCGCTAGCTGACATTGAATCTCTCTCTTGCCTTGCCTTGCCTGCTTCAGCTGAAGCTGATGTCTTCCTGCGACCAGACGGCCCGCATGCTGGTGATCCGGGCCTCGTCGTCGAACGTCATGACGTCGATGGGCTCGACCGTGATCGTCTGCTCACCGGCCTCGGTGATGACGCGGAAGTGGAAGGCGGCGGTGTTGCCGGCGACCCGCAGGCTGAGGAGCTCGGTCTTGTTCTGGACCGCGTCCAGCGCGCTGTAGAACTCCTGGATGGCCGCGCGGCCGACCTTCGGCTCGGTGCCGACCGGATCCTCGAGGGTGGCGTCCTCCGCGTACAGCGCGGCAATGTCTGCCGAGGTCCCGTCGCCGACCGCGGCGAGGTACTTCGTGACCGCGGAGCGGATTTCGTCTGCTGAAGCCATCTGATTCTCCCGGGAACAGTGAGGGGTGGTCTTAGCATGTGACGGTAGCCACAGCGGGTGCTCGCCGGATCCCCCCGTTCCCGCCCAGCGGGAGACCGCAGACGCGCATGTCGCGCCCACACCCGGTCGGGTACGGTCCCACCAATATGACTGTCGGCGACATCACACCGGGCACCGTATGGGCGGTGCTGATCGAGGCGGCGCGGAGCCATGCGGATCGGGAGGCCGTCGTTGACGGCAGGGAGCGCCTGACCTACGACACGCTCGCCGCCGCCGCGTCTCGAGCCGGCATGGCGATGGCCGCCGCCGGGGTCCACAAGGGTGACCGCATCGCCCTCTGGGCTCCCAATTCCGCACGGTGGGCCGTCGTCGCGCTCGGCGCCCACTCCATCGGTGCGGTCGTGGTCCCGATCAACACCAGGGCCAGCGGCGCTGAGGCGGCCCGTCAACTCCGCCGCACGCGTAGCCGAATGCTCTTCGTCGACGACGGGTTCCTCGGCACCGGCTACGCCGCGATGCTCCGCGCGGCCGCCGGCGTCTCGGGACCGGACGGTCCGGTCGTCGGCCTGCCCGATCTCAGGCAGATCGTCGACTTCCACCGCGAGCCGGACGTCCACATCACCAGCTGGACGCAGTTCCTCGGGTGCGCCGCGAAGCCGCGGCCGGTCGACCTGTCGGCCCCCGGCCGCACGGTCCCGCCCGCCCCCGAGGACGTCGCCTACGTCATGTCGACCTCCGGGTCGACCGGGCAGCCCAAGGGCGTGGTGCTCCGCCACGGTCAGCTGGTTCGCATGTACCGCGCGTTGTCCGAGCGACTTCGGATCGGCGCGGGGGACCGGATCCTCGGCGTGACGCCGCTGTCGCACTCGATGGGCCTCAACGCCGGTCTGCTCGCCGCGTTGCTCTGCGGCGGTTGCTACGTGGCCGTGGACGTGTTCGACGCCTCCTCTGCCCTGACCCTGATCGGCCAGGAATCGATCACGGTGTTGTCCGGCCCTCCGACACTGTTCACCGACCTGATGGGTGCGCTGAGCGACGGCACCAACGAGACCTACCGCCCGCCGCGGCTTGCGGTCACCGGGTCCACGACCGTCTCCACCGGACTGCTCGATCGGATCAGCGCCGAGCTCGGGATCCCGTTCATCGTGACGGGATACGGCCTGACCGAGTCGGCGGGCACGGTGTCGGCCCGGCACCCGACGGCCGACACCAGCGCCGCGGCACTCGGAGCGCCTCCGCTCCCCGGCGTGGAGGTACGGGTGGTCGACGCGGCCGGCGCCACCGTCGACCACGGCATCGCGGGCGAGGTGCTGGTGCGGGGCTTCAACGTGATGTCGGGCTACTTCGAGGACGAAGCGGCCACCGCCGAGGCGATCGACCCGGACGGCTGGCTGCACACCGGGGACGTCGGAATGCTCGACGCGGGCGGCAATCTGCGGATCGTCGATCGCATCGGCGACATGTTCATCGTCGGCGGGTTCAACGTGTACCCCTCCGAGGTGGAACAGGCCCTCAGCCAGGTCCAGGCCGTCGGGGAGGTGGCGGTCGTCGCCGTGCCCGACGAGCGACTCGGCGAACGCGGCATCGCGTACGTGGTGCCGCGTTCGGGCCACACGCTGGCGGAGACCGAACTGCTCGCGCACTGCCGCAACCTGCTCGCCGGATACAAGGTCCCGTCGGAGGTCGTCCTGCTCAGCGAGATGCCACGGATCGCGTCCGGGAAGCCCTCACGCCGCGATCTGCGGGAACTGGCACTGCAGCGCCAGCGCGGCTGACGCTGCAGTACTGCGCTCAGCCCGCGAAGCCGCCGAAGCCGCCCTTGAAGAACAGCAGCGGCCGGCCGTCGGGGTCCGCGGTCAGAGCGGTGATCCGGGCCAGCACGATCGTGTGGTCGCCGGCGTCGTGCTCGAGTTCGACGGTGGCCTCGATCCGGGCGAGCGAGCCACCGAGTGCAGGGGCCCCGTTGCCCGCCGGGCTCCAGTCGATCTCGGCGAACTTGTCACCGCCGCTGACCGCGAAGTTCGAGCACACGTCCTTCTGGTCGTGGGAAAGGATGTTGATGCAGAGCTCGCCGGCCTCGCGCAGCAGCGGCCAGCTGGTGGAGGTCTTCGCCGGGCAGAAGGAGATGTACGGCGGCTCCAGGGACACCGACACCACGGACTGGCAGGCGAACCCGAGCGGGCGCTCGCCGTCGTGGGCGGCGATCACCGCGACTCCGGTGCAGAAGTGACCCATCACCTTCCTGAGGGTGGCGGCGTCGGGCGCGGACAGGGTCTCCTGCTCGGCGACGGCGATGTTCTCTGCACTCATGGGTTCCTCCTGACGAAACGGGCAATTACCAGGATCGGGTGCGGGTGCACGCCACGCCATCCACCGTCCCGGTCAGTGGTAGCTCACCCTGACTGGGTCACTTGTCCAATTGTTAGGCTTCCGGCGTGGCACCGACCGAATCGGCCTCCGAGTCTGACCTACCAAGCCTGCCGGCAACGAGCTGGGCGGTCCTCGGCATGCTCGCATTCGAGGAGGAGCTCTCCGGTTACGAGCTCAAGAAGTGGGCCGACTGGAGCATCAAGTTCTTCTACTGGAGCCCGTCGTTCAGCCAGGTCTACACCGAACTGAAGAAGCTCGAGAAGCACGGATTCGTCACCTCCCGGGTCCAGCACGACAACGGCGTGCGGGGCCGACGCCTCTACAAGATCACCGAATCCGGCACCGCCGCGGTCCGGAAATGGTCGAACGAGGCCCCGATCGACCCGCCGATGCTCAAACACGGTGTGATGCTCCGCATCTGGCTCGGTCACCTGAACAAGCCCGAACGGCTCAAGGAGATCCTGCGCGAGCACATCGAGTACACGCGGAAGATGGAACGTCGCGCGGCGGCCGACGCCGCGGGCGCGGACAAGGAACCGGCCTGGGCCTATTCCAAGATCGTGCTGCGGTGGTCCGAGCGCTACTACGCCGCCGAGCGAGAGCTGGCGGAGCTGCTGATCGCCGACATCGACGAGGCCGCCGCCGTCCTCGCCCAGGTCCAGGACGGGGACGACGCCGGCTTCCCGAAGCCCACGCCCGGGCTGTGGCGTCAGGTCGAGGAGGAAACCGAGGCCGCCAACCCCGACCTGGAATGACGCCTAGCCGAGCAGTTCGCGCAGGTCGGTCCAGGCCTGCCGCCGCGCCACTCCCGCGAGGGTCAGCACGCTCAGTGTCATGAAGCCGTGGATGCCGTCGTCGTATCGACGATGGGTCACCGGAACACCCGCCGCGGCAAGCGCATCGGCGTACGCGTCGCCCTCGGTGCAGAGCGGGTCGCAGCCGGCGGTCACGACCACCGCGGGCGGCAGATCGGCCAGCTCCGCCCGGATCGGCGAGGCGTGGGGGTGGTCGCGGTCGGCGACCGGGACGTACTGGTCCCAGTACCACTGCATGGCCGCGCGGGTGTTGTAGTACCCGGCGCCGAACCGGCGGTAAGAGTCGGTCTCGAAATCCGCGGCGATCACCGGGTACAGCAGCAACTGGGCCGCGATCGACGGACCGCCGTCGTCCCGGGACTTCAGCGCGGCGACCGCGGCGAGGTTTCCGCCCGCGCTGTCGCCCGCGACCACCAATCGACTGGGGTCGCCGCCTAGTTCGCCGGCGTGCGCGGACGCCCACTCGACCGCCGCGTACACGTCCTCCGCTGCCGCCGGCCAGGCCGACTCCGGGGCGAGCCGGTAGTCGACCGACACCACGATCGCACCGACGCCGTTCGCCATCGCCCGGCAGAGCCCGTCGTGGGTGTCGAGGTCGCAGAAGACGAACCCGCCGCCGTGCGCGAACACCACGACCGGGGCCGGACCGGTTGCGGATTCCGTTGTCGGCCAGTAGATCCGAACCGGAATCTCGGACGCGAGGCCGGGGATCGTCCGATCCTCGGTTCGCGAGATCGGCTCGGGGTCGGCGGGGGCCCGGTACCGCGATCGGATGGCGGCGCGGGCCTCCGGCCCGGTCATCTCCTCGATCTTCGGGAATCCGGCCTCGAGCACCTCGAGCAGTGCCACCACCTCGGCGTCTCCGCTCATGCGTACTGCAGATCCTGCAGCGGGGCGGCCGCGATGGGCCGGGGACGCGCGGGACCGCCGGTCAGCGGGCGGGGCTGCTGCTGGAGCGTCGGCTGCACCCGGACGGGTCCGCCCTCGACGTTGCGCCAGATGCCGAGGGCCGTCATCCGCACCGGTGCGGCGAGCCGGTGATCGAGCTTCATCTGTGCGATCGGTCCACAGATCGAGACGGCGGCAACGGCCTCACCGATGTTGCCGATCGGCGCTGCGACACAACCGAATCCGGGCAGGGATTCCTCGCGCTCGAAGGCGATGCCGTGGGCACGGACCTTCGCCAACTCCGTGCGCAGCTGGGCGCCCGTGGAAATGGAGTACTTCGTCTTGCGGCCGAGCAGGTCGGCGTCGAAGTCGGTGAGCTGGTCCTCGCCGCTGAAGCCGAGGATGGCCTTGCCGACCGCCGTACAGTGCGCGGGGTAGCGACCGCCGACGCGGGTCGGGATGGCCGCGGCCATCCGTCCGCCGATCTTCTCCAGGTACACCACGTCGGGTCCGTCGAGGATGGCCAGGTGCACGACGTGTCCGGTCACCCGGTGCAGTTCGTGCAGGAACGGCAGCGCCGCGCGGTGCAGCCGGTCCTGATGGACCGCGAGCGACCCGAGTTCCACCAGTCGCATGCCCAGCTCGTAGTCGCGACCCTCGCGACGCAGCCAACGCAGTTGCACGAGGCGCTCGAGCATCCGGTGCGCGGAGGACCGCGGCAGTCCGGTGCGGCGCACGATCTGCGCCAGCGTCAGACGCCCGGGACCGTCGAAGGCATCCAGGACCAGCGAGACGCGGTCGAGAACCGCGGTCGGGGTGTTGGCTTCGAGCTGAGTTGTCATCGATCCTCCGGACGTGAGGGCGGCGCGGCCACCAGGGGAGATCCTGGCTGCCGGGCTCGCAGGCGGTGCGTCGAACCGGCGAGGGATTCCGATCCGATGTATTCCTATTAGGAATACGCCTAATTGATATCACGCAAAATGTGGTCTGTCACACACGACCGCGAGGTCGGTTTCTCCCACTCGACGGAACGAGGGGTTCCCGAATCGACGAATCGACTCGAGAACCCCTCGTTGACCTGCGGATACCGACCGCTCAGCGGGATCAGCCCTTGGCGGCGCTCCGGCCTGCCCTCCGACCGAAAAAGCTGCCGTCGCCGAGCGACGCGCCGCTCGCGTAGCCGCCCGCGGACACGCCTGCGGTGCAGCGGCCGGCGCCGAACAGACCGGGGATCGGCTCGCCGGAGACGTGCAGCACCTCGGAATCGACGCTGGTGCGCAGCCCGCCGAGAGTGAATCCGCCGGTGAACCCGCGCAGGTCGATCGCCGCGACCGGCGACCCGATCGGCTTGACCCATTCCGCCTTCTTGCCGAGCACCGGGTCCTGGCCGTCCGCGGCGTGCCGGTTGTAGACCTCGACGGTGGACTGCAGGGTGCCCCCGGGCAGTCCCATCTCCGCCTCGAGCTCCTCGACCGTCTCGCACACCCACGTCGGCTGATGCCGCAGGAACGGGGTGGCGGTGGGGGTGGTCAAGGCCTCCTCGTACGCGGCCTCGTCGATCACCAGGAACGCCTGGTTCTGGTTCTCGATCAGGGTCGCCTGCCCGACCCGGCCGGGGTAGGTGTCCTCGTTGATGAAGCGCTGCCCCCGGCCGTTGACCAGGATGCCGCGCACGAACAGCTGGGGATCGCAGAAGAACGCGACCTCGGTGGCGTCCATGTGCGCCAGGTCGGCGCCGAGCGCTTGCGCCATCTGGATCGCGCGGCCGTCGTGCTCCTCGATCGACGCGGCGGGCCGGCCGACCAGCCGCGGCGCGTACGCCTCGACCATCCGGTCGTTGTAGGCGAAGCTGCCGGTCGCGAGCACCACACCGCGGCGGGCCCGGATGGTGACCTCCTTCCCGTACTGCGTCGCCACCACGCCCACCACCCGGCCGGACTCGTCGGTGACCAGCGTCTGCGCGCGGGTGTCGTAGACCGAGCGCACACCGAGGGCGGCCGCGGTGTCGGTGAGCGGCTTCATCAGCATGTAGCCGCCGCCGCGCTCACCGCCGGACTGCTTGTCCGCCATCTGCGGCACGTGCCCGCGCGGCGCCGGCGGGATGGTCGCGGCGAACGGGGCGGCGTTCTCGCCGCCGGTGTACTGCAGGCCGTCGTCTCCCGGCGGCTCCCAGCCGGGCTCGCCCCAGAAGCTCGCCTTGAACGGCACGCCGCACTCGACCAGCCAGCCGTAGTGGTCGACACTGCCCTGGCAGTAGGCGTCGATCTTCTCGGCGTCCACGCCCGGGCCGAGCGCCTCGGTCATGAAGGCCTTCATGCTCTCGACGGAATCCTCGAAGCCGCAAGCCTTCTGGAGCGGGGTGCCACCACCGAGGTAGATGAACCCGCCCGCCATCGCGGCGGCGCCGCCCCAACCGCCGGTGCGTTCGAGCACCAGCACGTCGGCGCCCTCCTGGGCCGCGGCCACGGCGGCGGACGCGCCGGCGACGCCGTATCCGGCCACCACCACGTCGGCCTCGTGGTCCCACTGGGTGATCAGGGCGGCCGGCCTCGGCCGGACCGTCTTGGTGTTGCTGCTCATCGGTTTCCTTCCTGAACGGGTCTGGATACACCTCGCGCGCGATTCCAGTGCTCGCATGCGCTGCTGCGCACGCGAGCGGTGGAACCGCGCGCGAAGGTGGGTGGGCTGGTGTTACATCGCCGCCAGGGGCTCGCTGCCGGACCAGTCGTGGCCCCAGTAGCTGTCGGCGGTGATCTCCTCCGCGGAGTAGTACTTCTCGTCTACCTTCATGCCCTCGGTACCGAACTCGACGTCCCAGCCACCGGGAGCGCGGACGTAGAAGGACACCATCTTGTCGTTGGTGTGGCGGCCCAGGGTCGAGGAGACCGAGAAGCCGTCCTTGACTACCCGGTCGAGCGCCTGGCCGACCGCGTCCAGGGTGTCGACCTCGACCATGATGTGCACCAGGCCGGGGGCACCGCCGTGCGGCGCGGGGCACAGCGCCAGGCTGTGGTGCCGCTCGTTGACGCCCATGAAGCGCACGCGCATGGGACCGAACTCCGGCGGGGCCGGGATGCGGAAGGCGCCGCGCGGCAGGAAGCCGAGGACCTCGGTGTAGAAGTCGAAGCTGCCGTTCGGGTCCATGGTCGGGAGCACGACGTGGCCCAGGCCCTGTGCGCCGGTGACGAACTTCGCGCCGAACGGGGTCACCACGGGGCTGTGGTCGAGCACCGCGCCGTGGAAGATCTCGAGGGTCGCGCCGGTCGGATCCTGGAAGGTGATGACCTCCTCGACCCGGCGGGCGTCGGCCTCCTCCAGCGAGAGCGGCTTGACCGCGATGCCGGCGGCCTCGACGGCCTGCTGCACGCGGAGCAGGGCGGCGCGGTCACGCACCTCCCAGCCGATGGTGACGATCTCGTCGGTGTCGCCGGGCACGACCATCATGCGGGCGGCGCGCTCGTCCATCCGGAGGTAGAGGGCGTTCTCGTCCGGTCCGCTGCCCTCGGCGAAGCCGAGCACCTCGAACGCGAACTTACGCCAGCGCTCGATGTCGTTGGTCTGGACCTTGACGTAGCCAAGTCCCTTGATGTCGGTCATTCTTGTTGTCCTTCTTCGAGATTGGTGTCGGTCAGATCATCGACTTGAGGTTGTCGGCCGGCTCGAGGCCGAGCGAGCTCACCGCGGAAGCGTGGTACACGGTGCTGGGCACGTGGATGGCGTGCGCGAGACCGACGTGGGCGTCACGCCAGTAGCGCTGCAGCGGCTTGTCCATGCGCATCGCGTTGCCACCCGAGCGGGCGAAGATCTGGTCGACGGCGGCGACGGCCCGCCACGCGGCGCGGACCTGGGTACGACGGCCGGCGGCGCGGTCCTCGAACGAGACCTCCTTGCCGGACTCGACGATGTCCCAATGCTTGTCGACGTTGGCCAGCAGCTCCTGGCGCGCGGCGTTGATGTCGGCGGCGGCCTCGCCGATGGCGAACAGCACGTACGGGTCGTCCTTGACCGCGGTGCCCTGGGCGCCGACGCGGTCGCGCTGGTAGTCCAGGTGCGCGGCGAGGGCGCCCTCGGCGATGCCGACGACGGCCGAGGAGATGCCGAGCGGGAACATGGTGGACCACGGCATCTTGAACAGGGTCTCGGTCATGCCGGCGTTCTTCTGCGCCGTTCCGTTGATCACCTCGTCGCCGTCCATGACGCGGTACGACGGCACGAAGGCGTCGCGAACGATGATGTCCTTCGAGCCGGTGCCCTTGAGGCCCACCACGTTCCACGAGTCTTCGACGATCTCGTAGTCCTTGCGGGGCAGGATCATGTGCAGCATCCGCGGCGGCAGGGCCATGTTGCCGTCCTTGTCGCCTTCCATGGCGCCGAGGAAGATCCAGTCACAGTGGTCCGTGCCGGAGGAGAACTGCCAGCGGCCGTTGAAGATGTAGCCACCGTCGACCGGCTTCGCGATTCCGGTCGGGGCGTAGGGGGACGCGACCCAGGTGTTGTCGTCCTCGCCCCAGATCTCCTCCTGGACCTTCGGGTCCGCGAAGGCGAGCTGCCAGGGGTGGACGCCGACGATGCCGCACACCCAGCCGGTGGCCGGGTCGAGGGAGGCCGCCTTCATCACGGTCTCGGAGAAGGCACGCGGGTGCACCTCGAATCCGCCGTACTGCTTCGGCTGCAGCTGCTTGATCGCGCCTGCCGCCTTGAGCTTCTTGGCGGTCTCGTCGGGCAGCCGACCGATCCGCTCGGCCTCCGTCGCCTGCTCGCGGAGCTGATCCGCGATCTCCATGATGTTGTCGAGCGCCTTGTTCGTCATCTTCGATTCCTTCTTGTCTAGCGGTAAGTCTGGCTGGGTGCGGTCAGGCGTTGCTCTGGAGCGGCACGACGCCGTTGGCGATGTTCTCGGCGACCTCTGCTTCCCAGCTCTGCACGGCCCGATCGGTGTCGATCTCGAATTCGAAGCGCTTGGTCATGTCCTCGGTGACGTCCTCGACGTCCACGTAGAACTGCTTGTACCAACGGCGCAGCTGGTACACCGGGCCGTCCTCCTCGGACAGCAACGGGTTGTCGATGGGCGCCTTGTTCTTCCAGATCTTGACGTCCTGCTCGAAGCCCATCTCGACGCCCTCGGCGAACTGCTTCGCCATGCCCTCGGCCGCCTCGTCGGACATCCCCTGCGGCTTCTTGACCATCGCGCCGTACTGCAGCACGAAGGAGTTCTCGTCGACCGGGTAGTGGCAGTTGACCAGTACCGTCTCGATGGTCATGCCCTGGGCGTCGCTCCACAGCCAGTCGATCATGTACGACGGGCCGAAGTACGAGGCATCCGAACGCAGGGTGGAGTTCGGGTCGTCGTAGCTGGTGCCCACCGAGATGTCGTGGCGCGGGGTCGAGCGCATGTACTGGGTGGCGACGTGGCCCTCGAAGACGTTCTTGAAGAAGCGCGGGAACGAGTAGTGCACGTAGAAGAAGTGCGCCATGTCCACGACGTTGTCGACGATCTCGCGGCAGTGCGAGCCCTCGATCAGCATGGAGTTCCAGGTCAACGCGGTCCACTCGTCGGAACCGAAGCCCTCGATCTCGGGGATGCTGACGTCCTCGGTGGGCTTGCTGCCCTGCGGGTCGTGCCAGACGTACAGCTGGCCGTTGCGCTCGAGGGTCGGCCAGGTGCGGGTGCGGGCGAGCGGCGGGACGCGGCGGGCGTAGGGGATGCCGGTGCACTTGCCGTTGCCGCCCCAGCGCCAGTCGTGGAACGGGCAGGCGATCGAGTCGCCCTTGACGGTGCCCTGGGCGAGATTGCCGCCCATGTGCCGGCAGTAGGCGTCGAGCACGTTGAGCTTGCCGTCGGATTCCGACTGGAAGACCACGAGCGACGTGCCGAAGGCGTCGATCTGGTGGGGCTTACCGTCCTGGAAGGACTTCAGCAGGCCCAGGCAATGCCAACCGCGGGCGAACCGGGTCGGGGCTGCCGCCGCCTCGATCATCCTGACCTCGTCCACGCCGGACTCCGATTGCAGCGCCATCGTTACCTCTTCTCTCGCGCTCGTACACCCAGTGGTGTGATGTGTTTCATAGTCAGGGCGAGGCGGGGCGATTTCAGGAGGCTCTCCCAATCAGCGGGACGCTTTCCCGACGGCCCAGCACACCGGTCCCGTCGGCCTCCCGATCAGCGGGAAGAGCGGTTCGGGCCGCTTCGGCCCGGGCATACCTTCGTGGGGAGCAACCGACCCAGGAGGTGCGGACAGATGACCGCTACAACCGCAGAGGCACCGGCGTTCGCGCCGCGCACCGTCGCACTCGACCGAGCGAGCATTCTCGAGTTCGCCGAGGCCACCAGGTCGACGCACCGTGCGTACCGGGACGCCGAGCTACCGGTGGTGCCGCCGACGTACCTGTGCGGAACCGACTCGGTCGCGGGCGCCCACGACGTCCCCTCGGAACGCGACTGCCGCTTCTTCGGTGCACCGCCGCGCGCCGGCGACCAGCTGACCGTGACCGTGCGCGACGGTGAGTACGACCGGATCACCGAGTACCGCGACGCGGACGGCCGGCTGATCGCCGACGCGTGGACGCAGGGCGCCGGCGGCGACACCACGGTGGTCGGACAGCTCGCCGACTACGCCACCGACTGGCTCGGTGCGGAATCGGTGCGACGGTTCCGCACCCGCCTGGTGACCGCGGTCGCGGCCGACGAGACGCTGTCGTGCTCCGGCGAGGTGGTGCAGGAGTACACCGCCGACGGGGAGGCGCGCGTCGACGTCGTCCTCACCGCAACCGGGCAGGGCGGACATGTCGCGGCCCGCGCCTGGGCCACCTTCGCCCGCGCCGCCTGACCGGAGCGTGCGCCACCGGGTCGGCGAGTCTGCCCCGCCCACCCTGCCGGGTGACGGACAGTAGCCTGGCGACCGGAGTGGTCGGTCGGGACGGAACCCGTTGGCAGGTGTGAGAGCGAATGGCGAGAACACGCGTTGCCGAGCAGAGCGGCGCGGCGCGGCGGAGCCAGATCCTCGCCGCCGCCCTGACCCTCTTCGCGGAGAACGGGTACCGCGGGACGTCGCTGTCAGCCGTCGCCGCGGCCGCGGGCATCTCACGGTCCGGGGTGCTGCATCATTTCCCCAGCAAGGAGGCCCTGCTGTCGGCGGTGCTCGTCGAACGGGACCAGCAGGCGTTCGACGCCGTGGAGGTGGATCGTGCCTTCGAGGGGCCCGCAGCGGTGCGGGCGCTCGACATCCTCGAGGCGCTGGCGGTGCGCAACGGGGGCAACCGCGAGCTCGCCCGGCTCAGCCATCTGGCCCTGTTCGGTTCGGCGGATGCCCCCGAGGTCGCGCACGAGTGGTCCGATGAGCGCATCCGCACGTATCGGACCGACCTCGCCCGGGTGATCGAGCAGAGCGTCGAGGCCGGGGACCTCCGCGCCGACATCGACGCTGACGCCACCGCGCTGCTCCTGGTAGGCGCGTTCACCGGCCTGACCGAACTCTGGCTACGCGACGCGTCCCTGGACGCGGTGGCGGCCCTGCGGATACTCACCTCACTCCTGCGTCGCGATTTCGCACCGAATCAGGATTGACAACGCGTCAATTCCCTTGTTCCACAAGACGACCCGCATCTTCGTCGCTAGATGGACCGACACCGCCGGCCACGATCGAGTCGACATCGACCTGGACGATCCTGCGGGGGAGGAGCACGGCGGCACACAACCCGAGCAGGGCGACGGCGGCCGCGATCAGGAATCCCATCGTGAATCCGCTGTCGGTGTAGACGATTGCGCCGTTGAGCATGCTGGTGATCATCGGGGGCAGTTGCGCGACGTGGGAGCCGTTCATCACGGCGAACGCGAGAATCGGCACGATCGCCGGCCCCACGGTCTGGAACATACCGACCAGCGCGGAGGTCGAGGCCTGCAACTCCGACGGCACGGCCCGGAACACGAGATTCGGTGTCGCCGCATTTACCAGCCCGGCCCCCAGGCCGACCGTCCCGGCGAGGACAGTCAACAGCAGCTCGCTGTCGTGGGCGTAGGCCGTCACGGTGCACCCGACGGCGACCGAGACCGTCCCGAGCGAGATCAACAGTCGCGGCGAGGCGATGTTCCGGCCGACAAGGACACCGACGACGAGGCCGCCCAGCACGCCCAGCACACCGATCGGAATCTGGAAGACCGCCGCGCCCTGTTCATCGACACCGAACCCGTAGCCGAGTCCGAGCATTGCCGGGGTCCTGGTGAGCATCGGCAACAGCATCGAGTACAGGCTCGTCGTTGCGTAGATGCACCCCGCAGCCATCGCGGTCAGCAGCACCGGCCGCCGACGCCACAGCCTGATGTCGATCAACGCGTCTCCGGTCGCCGCCGCGGTCGCGACCCAGATGACGATCGCGGCAATGCCGGTGGCGAGCAAGGACAGTGGGACCGCCGCGGTCCATCCCACGACCGGTCCCTGGGAGACCCCACCGAGCAGACCGGCGAGACCGACGCCGAGCACGGCTGCGCCCCGCACGCCGACTCGTGCGCGCAGCCGCACCGGTGATTCGGGCGTGGTGAGCACGACTGCGATGGCCGAAGCGCTCAACAGCAGCCCCATGAACCAGAACAGGCCACGGAATCCGTGGTCGACGGCCAGCCATCCGGTCAGGAGCGGGGCCGGGACAAGTGCCAGCCCGACAGCCGACGTGGCGATCGATGCCGCTAGCGGAACGGTACTGGGCGGGAAGACATCTCGAATCAGCGAGTAGCTCAGGAACAGACACGGCAGCATCAGGCCCGACAGGGACCGGCCGGCGAGGAACGTCCCGTAGTTCGTCGCGACCGCGCACAGGAGGGCGCCGGCGCCGGACAACACGATGCAGCTCAACAGCACCTGCCGCGTGCCGTACAGATCGGCAAGTTTGCCGACCATGGGCGACGCGGCCGCGCCGACGATGACGAACGCCGCCATGATCCACCCGTCTTGCGTGGTGTGGAAACGGGTGGCGATGTCGGGAACCGCCATCCCGACCAAGGGGTAGCTGAGCGCGGCCACTTCCAGCACCGCAACGATCGCGGCGAGCGACAGGGCCACACGCCAGTTCCATACGGGCCGCACGCGATCCGACGCTTCGCCGTCGCTGCTGGTCTGCGGCGTGCCGCCGAGGGAGGTGTGGGATTGCACGATGACGCTCCTTTCGTGGATTCGGTTCATCGGGACAGGGTGTGACCCGCTCCACGGGGGGAGCAGGCTGACTGACCCATCGGTCGGCCAGCCTAGACTGTAATGTCCGTCACGTCGAGGGTGTCTCTGTGACGGGAATTGCGACGCGCCGCTCGGCGGGGATGCGGAGCGACCCACCGCGTTTCGCGACGGCGACGGCCGACTCGTCGCGAAGGCCTGGACCCACGGTGGGTCCGCGAATGCGATCTCGACCGCCGCGGATCGGCCGGGGAACTACGCGACCGACCGGCTCGGACCCCAGTCGGTGCGCCGGTTCCGAAACCGATCGACGGGGACGGTGCCGGCGGGGAAGGCGTTGACCTGCAAAGGCGAGATCGCCGGGGAGTACGTCGCGGACGGGGAGCGGCGCGTGGACGTGGTGCTCGCGGCGATCCGGCCGACCGGACAGGTCGCGGCGCGCGGCTGGGCGACGTTCACGCGGGCCGACCGAGAACGTCGAGGGTGCAGTTGGCGGAGTCGCCCTCGAGGCGACGTCCGGTCAGCTGCACACTCGACGCAGGAGGCTCGACTACTGTCCGGCCGAACCCGAACCGATGAGCTGACCCAGCTTCACAATTCCCACAAACGGTGAGTAGATGATCCACCCGGTGACATCTGCACTCGACATCGAAACCTCCTTTCCCCGACTCTCACACCGAAATTGGCGAGCACGACAAGGGCCGCGACC